>ONMG01000095.1 GCA_900318855.1 uncultured Prevotella sp. | reverse complement strand
CGTCAGCACCGCTATCGCCATGGACAGCGAGCGCGACAATGCCGGGGCAGCAAGCGCCATCTTCGGCGCCTCGTCGTTTGTCGCTGGAGCCATCGTGTCGCCTGTGGTGACGATTGGCAACATCCTTTGGTCGTCGTCGGCCGTCATCGTGGGCGGTGCCCTGCTTTGCCTCGTCCTCACCCTGCCGCTGGCCAATGAAGTGAAAAAAGAACAAATGTCGGCCCAAAAAGAAAAATAATGTGAACAAAGGAAACGTTTCCTCACGCAGATTGCGCAAATCCTGCAGATGGCTGCGCGCTGCTCTGTTTCTACACGTCGATTCCGCTGGTGGCTGCTCGCTGCTCTGTTTCTACACGTCGATCCCGATGATGACCACCTGATATCATCATCTGGCGGAATCAAACCTGCCGCAAGGGCGGCCCCTGCAATATGTTCCATGTCGCGCGGACGGCCGCATGGGCGGCACCAAGCAATGGGATATAATCTGCGAGAGTTGAACATAAAAACTAACCAAAAGCGTGGTCTTTCCAAAATAAATGTATATCTTTGCCAATTGAGAACTGATGAATATCGTCTGTATAATCCTTGCAAGTCAATGCTTGGTAAAGATAGCGTATGATAGCACACTTAAAACTTAAACCAGAACCTGTTTTCCAGTCTTTACAGGAACACAGCGCCAATGTTGCCGATTTGGCGAAACGATTCGCTGACATTTTCGACAGCGGTACCCTTGCTTATCTTGCCGGTTGGCTTCATGATAAGGGTAAGGAAAGGGACACCTTTCAGAACTACATACTGTCAACTAACGGACTTGCACCCAAAAATGACGCTAAGGGATCCCATGAGCATGCATTCATTGGAGGCGTGATAGCGCAACGTCAAATTCCTCTCCGATTTCCATTCCTCGCAAATATTATCATGGGACACCATCGTGGCCTGTATGATGATGACGAGGTAGAGAGCATGTTGAAAAAGGGCATCCCCCCGGAGATAAAAATTGGCCCGCTCCCTATACAGCCAGACTTTCCTCAATTGAAGTTGGATAAGGAGGATATGCATCATTTCGTGAGGATGCTGTTCAGCTGTCTTGTGGATGCGGACTACCTCGACACAGAACATTTCATGCAGCCGGAACAGTCGGCTTTGCGTGGTAAAAGCGAGGACTTGCCAACGCTATTGGACAAACTGGAGGCACACCTGTCAAACCTGAAGAAATCGAGTACAGACAACGAGGTCAACAGGGTAAGGAATTATGTTCAACAACTTTGCCGTAACAAGAGCAATCTGCCTCAAGGGGTATTCTCCATGACTGTGCCGACTGGAGGCGGCAAGACCCTCTCCTCCTTACTTTGGGCGATGCGCCATGCCATACACAACGGACAGAGTCGGGTGATAATAGCCATCCCCTATACCAGTATAATCACTCAGACGGCCTCTACATTGAAAGCCATACTCGGAGTGGAGAACGTGCTGGAACACCATTCTGAATTCAATTATGATGAGATTGGCGATGAGTGTCTCAAGGAGCGTTACCGCCTTGCCACGGAGAACTGGGATTATCCGGTCATCGTAACGACCAATGTCCAGCTTTTCGAGTCGCTTTTCAGCAACAAGCCAGCAGCATGCCGTAAACTGCACAATATCGCTAATAGCGTCATCATTCTTGACGAGGCGCAGACACTTCCCATTACTTTTCTACGCCCTATCATCGACACGCTTGACACGCTATCGAGAATATTCCATACCTCCTTGCTGCTGACCACGGCCAGCCAACCGGTGTTTTCGGGGAGGATAGATGGAGCCAATCCTTCGGTTTCATTCAACGGCTTTCAGCATCGGCAGGTTGAGGAACTTATCCCCAAGGACGCAAGGCTGCATGACAGATTGCGCAGGGTGCGTCTGATTATGGACGACCACAAGAGCAATTACGATGAAATAGCCCAAAGGCTTCAACGCTACGATAAGGTGCTTTGTATAGTCAATACACGTGCCGATGCCCGGGAACTGTATAGCAGATTGCCAGAAGAGGGCAGGATACATCTGTCGAGGATGATGTGTCCTGCTCATGTTGGGGAAACGATAGGCAGGATCAGAAACCTGCTCAAGGAGGAGTCCGGCATTCCGCTTCGAGTCGTGGCTACGCAACTGATTGAGGCTGGTGTGGATATTGACTTTCCCGTGGTATTCCGTCAGGAAGCAGGTCTTGACTCCATCTTGCAGGCTGCGGGACGGTGTAATCGTGAGGGACATCTGTCCATGGGCGAGACAACCGTGTTCAGTCTGGGTAAGGAGCATCCCTTGCCACGAGGGTTCATCAGTCAGGGTAACGAGGCCCGACTAAGCATGAGCCATTATGATGATCTCTTTTCGCCACAGGCGATGGAAGATTATTTCAGGCAACTGTACTGTCGGGCCAATACGTTTGATGCCAAGGACATGAAAGGCTTGCTCTACATGAACAACGATGGGACATGGCACCCTCAGCTTGAGGAGGCCGCCAGACGGTTCAGGCTGATAGACAGCGCTACGACCCCAGTCATCGTGAACTATAAGAACAGTGGCAAATTGGTGGAGAACCTGGTGCGTATGGGACCTAATCCATCGCTCATGCGCCAGTTGGGACAATATAGTGTCAACATCCATCAGAATGACCTGAAGTCACTTCAAAGTGCCGGGGCCATCAAGGAAATAGTGGAGAACATCTATTTCATACCTTCTGAGAGCTTTTACGATAGTAACGTGGGACTCAAGACAGAGAATCATTGGTTGGAAGAATCATTAATTATATAGCGACATGGAATATACCGATAAGGAATTTTGCCTGGAAGTGTGGGGAGCAATGGCCTGCTTTACGCGCCCGGAGATGAAAGTCGAGCGGGTGAGCTATGATGTCATCACGCCGTCAGCGGCGCGAGCCATCTTTGAGGCGGTGTTCTGGAAGCCTGCCATCCATTGGCAGGTAACCAAAATAGAAGTGCTCAATCCAATAAAGTGGATGAACATCCGGCGCAACGAAGTAGGCGCGGTATCAAAAGGCAACCCGATTTATATGGAGGAGAAGCGGCAGCAGAAGAACAGTCTGATGCTCAGGGACGTGAGGTATAGAATATGGGCCAGACTGGAGTTCATACCAGTCAGGAAGCGTAAGGAGAAAACCACTCGTGAGCCCGAATTGTGTTTCGAGGAAAAACCGCAAGAGCATCCGGATGAGAACCCGGGTAAATACAACGCCATGTTTGAGCGACGGGCCTCAAAGGGCCAATGCTTCACCCAGCCCTATCTGGGGACGAGAGAATGCTCAGCCCATTTCCGGCTTGTCAATCCAGACTCAGAGACCCTTTCGCCTGCCATAGGTGACACGCGCGACTTAGGCTACATGCTCTATGACATGGACTTCGAAAAGGATATGAGAAAGCCTGAGGCCATGTTCTATCATGCCGTGATGAACAAAGGTGTCATTATCGTTCCATCAAAAGACAGCGGGGAGGTTTTGAGATGATATTACAGGCTCTTTATAAGTTATACGACAAGCTCTCCGATGAGTTGCCGCCAATGGGCATGGCGTATGTGAAGTTCTATTATGCCATCGTCATCGACAAGGACGGCCGTTTCCTCCATTTTGAACCCTTGGGGGATGAAAATGGTCAGAGTGTGCTTACTTCAAGACCTGAAGAAAGGACATCCGCACCCGTTCCACACCTGATGGGCGACAACGGCTCCTATGTGCTTGCCCTGAAAACCGTCAACCCGGGAAAGACGAATCTTCAGAAAGAGATGGAAGCCAACAAGAAAAACCATAAGGCCTTCGTCGATGAGGTGAGAGCGTTGCATCAGGCACTGCCTGACAACGAGTATGCGGCAGCCGTGTCTCTCTTTTATGACAGATACGATGAGCAGCTGGCCAAGATGACTGAGGACCCGGCATGGACGAACGTGTGTAAGGTGCTGACCAAGAATTTCACGTTCCGCATCAATGGTCGTGTCACCTTGGGGGCTGCTGATGAGGAATTGGTGAGGCATCGGGTGAAAGCGAGTATGTCATCCAACAAGAATGCGGCAGGCGTCTGCCTGATTACCGGCAACCATGCACGGCCTGTCGATACGACAACAAGTACGTTCATTCCCGGCGGGAAGAGCAATGGCAAACTTGTCGCCTTCCAGATAGACTCCGGCTATGACTCGTATGGAAAGCAGCAGGGATTGAATGCGCCAATTTCTGAGGAGGCTGAATTCAAATATACCACAGCCTTGCTGTATTTGCTCCGATCTGGTTCACAGAACAAGTTTCGCGTCGGCAACAGAACTTACGTTTTCTGGACTTCCGCGGCATCGGAAACATCCAGGCAGATGGAGGCATGTGCCTTTAGTCTGTTCAATATGAAAAAAGAAGACGAGGACGCTCAAGAAGGTACCTCTCTTCAGGTGATAAAAGTCTTGAAAGCTATATTCAGCGGTATATTGACGACAAGCTTGGATGAGCGATTCTTCGTTTTAGGTCTGGCACCCAATGCCGCAAGAATAGCTGTTGTGTTCTGGGCCAACCTGCCGCTCCGGGAATTTGCAGGAATGCTCCTGAAGCATTTTGACGATATGGAAATAGCTGGTAATAGCTTTAATAAACCATACAAAGGGCTGTATAGCATATTGTTGGCCATAACATTAAACAGAAATGCCGCTGATGTGACACCTAATCTTGCAGATGCGGTAGCGAAGAGCATCTTCATGGGAACACCTTACCCCGTGACGCTGATGGAGACCTGCATAAGACGCATCAGGGCGGAGTATTCGATTGGCATTACTCGGGCGGCCATCCTCAAGGCATGTATAAACAGAAACATCAATAATCCTAATAAAATCACAATTATGCTTGACAAAGAAAATCAAAATCAAGGCTATCTCTGCGGCAGGCTTTTCGCAGTGATGGACAAGATTCAGTCGGAAGTGAGCAATAACCACTCGACTATCAGGGAGAGATACCTCAATGCTGCCAGTTCCACGCCAGCGACGGTCTTCCCAACCATACTCAATCTCTCGGCCATCCATTCGGAGAAACTTGAGCAGGGCCGCCGCATCTATTTCGAGAGGCAGAAACAGGAAATTGTCTCGAAGCTCGACGCCAACGGCTTCCCATCCCATCTGAGCCTTGAAGACCAAGGCCGTTTCTTCATAGGCTACTATCATCAGATGCAAGACTTCTTCACCAAGAAAGATGATGCTGAGAAAACTTCAGATCAATGAAATCCAAAGATATTAATCATTCATATAAACTAAGCTATGACAGAACTTAAAAACAAAATCGACTTTGTCTATCTTTTTGATGTCCAAGACGGCAATCCCAATGGCGATCCCGACGCAGGCAACCTGCCGAGGGTGGATGCCGAGACAGGATGTGGCCTTGTAACGGATGTGTGTCTGAAACGCAAGGTGAGAAACTATGTTGAAGTATCCAGGCAACTCGCTGATGGATATGATATCTTCATCCGGGAAAAGGCTGTCTTGGACAACTTGGTTGAAAGCATCTGGGATGACTCAGAGGTAAAGGCGGCAGACAAGGCAGGAAAAAAGAAAGTTGCCAAGCAACTTCTTTGCAAGCATTATTTTGACATCCGTGCCTTTGGTGCCGTTATAGCCACAAACGGGAAAAACGATCAGGTGCGCGGTCCAATCCAACTCACTTTTGCCCGTAGCGTCGATCCCATTGACACAGCTGAGCATTCCATTACCCGCATGGCCGTCACGAAGGAGGCCGACGTGGACAAGGAGCGCACCATGGGGCGCAAGGCTACTGTTCCTTACGGACTTTACGTATGCCATGGCTTCGTTTCGGCCAACCTTGCCAAACAGACGGGATTCTCAGAAGAAGACTTGCAGCTATTCTTCGAGGCTTTAAAGAACATGTTCGATGTTGACCGCTCAGCGGCAAGAGGGTTGATGAGCGCCCGGCGTCTGATAGTCTTCAAGCATGACAGCCTGTTGGGTGTAGCCCCCTCCAATCAGCTCTTTGACCTTGTCCATGTCAAGAGACGCGACGAGGCAAAAGTACCCCGGAGCTTCACCGATTACGAGGTAACAGTCGACAAGGACAATGTTCCGAACGGTGTGGAACTGATTGAAGAAATCTGATTCGCCGATGATGTACGATGAGGAGGATATGCTCATGTTGTCGGGGATACAGCATTATATGTTCTGTCCCCGGCAATGGGCCTTGATCCACATGGAGCAGCTTTGGGATGACAACCGGCTTACGACGGAAGGCTCGTTGTTGCATGAGCGTGTTGACAATCCTTTCTACCGTGAGAGAAATGGTGAGGTCATCACAATCCGTCGTGTTGGTCTGGCTTCGAAACGACTGGGACTCTATGGCTTCTCCGATGCCATAGAACTGCACCATGCTGCCGATGGGGAGAATGCCATCACTATTGACCGGCATCCCGGAAAGTGGATGCCCTATCCTGTGGAATACAAGCACGGACGCCCCAAGAAGAATCCTTGCGACGAGGTGCAGCTTGCCGCACAAGTGATGTGTCTTGAGGAGATGTATGGCATCCGTTTGGATAGTGCAGCCTTGTTCTATTGGGCAACGGCGCAGCGGGAAGAGATTCTGATAGATGAAAATCTCCGGCGGCTTGTGGTAACCATTGCGGAGACTATGCATGAGATGATGAAAGATCATACGTTGCCCCCGGCAGAGCCGACCCGCCAATGCAGGTCGTGTTCGCTGAAAGACATCTGCATGCCGGATAGCGCCGGCAAGAAAGTCAGTTCTTATCTAAAACAATACCTGTATGAGAAAGATGCTTAACACCCTCTATGTACTCACCCCCGAGTCGTATTTGACAAAGGATGGCGAGGATATAGTGATTTCTGTGAAACAGACAGAGACATTCCGCATACCCATTATTAATGTGGAGGGGATTGTCATGTTCGGATATATGGGAGCAAGTCCCGGGGCGATGAAGCTGTGTGCTGACCATTGTGTCTCGTTGACTTTTCTTTCTCCTAATGGCAGGTTTATCAGCAGAAGCGTAGGCCCGCTTCACGGGAACGTGCTGCTCCGAAAGGCACAATATGAAGCTGTTGAGGACGAGTCGTTCAAGCACAGGGTCAGCAATCTGTTCATCGGCGGAAAAATCAAGAACTATCAGAATATCGTTTCCCGATACACAAGGGATTACGGGACGACTTCGGAGTTGCAGGATGCAATACAAGCCCTTAGTAGCTATAGACACCTTGCTCTTCAGTCGGACGATGACGCGTCGTTGCGAGGCATAGAGGGAGAGGCGGCAAGAACCTATTTCAAAGTGTTCCCCTCTTTGATAGTCCAACAGAAAGATGATTTCCCTTTCAATGGAAGAAACCGCCGTCCACCGAAAGATGCCGTAAATGCAATGCTGTCGTTCGCATATACGTTGATATGCAATGACATGGTGGCCGCATTGGAGACAGTGGGCTTGGATCCCTACATGGGCTTTTTCCACACCTTGAGGCCAGGCCGCCCTTCTTTGGCACTGGACATGATGGAGGAATTACGGGCTTATCTCGGTGACCGCTTTGTACTGTCATTAATCAACAGACGACAAGTGTCAAAGTCAGATTTTCGTTCACAGGGGGATGAGGGCATCCTGATGACAGACTCGGGCAAGAAAAACTTTATTAAGGCCTGGCAGGATAGAAAGCGTGAACTTATTACGCATCCTTTCTTGGGAGAGAAGATTGAACTGGGTCTCCTGCCGTACGCGCAAGCCATGTTGATGGCCCGATTCCTGAGGAGAGACATCGACGATTACCCTGTTTTCCTAATCAAATAAAACTATGTTTGTATTAATAACCTATGATGTAAATATCACTTCGTCCGGTGGACAGAAGAGACTTCGCCTTGTTGCGAAAACCTGTCTCAACTATGGCAAGCGAGTACAGAACTCAGTATTTGAATGCGTGCTGAATGAAGCTCAGTACGTGCTTCTAAAACACAGCCTTGAAAGTATAATTGATAATACAGACGACAGTATTATCTTTTACAACTTAGGGAAGAACTGGCAAAGACACGTCGAGAGAATCGGCAAGCAGACATCCGTTGATGTAACAGGCACCTTAATAATATAGATTAAGGTTTGCAAGTTTATATCCATTTGCAGGGACAGCCCTTGCGGCCGTGCGCAACCGCAACCAATGGGTTGGCGGTTTCCAATATTTATTTCGTCCCATAATATTGTGTCCTTTCAATGCGATACGTAGTTGCGGACGGTCTGAAGCTTATTACCACAAATTGCAGCGCACGCTGCTGGCCTTCAATGTGATACGGGTTTGCGGATGTCCAAGGGGTCTTCCAAGGGGTACGTGCTTGCGAAAGTTGAACAATATAAATATTTCGTGAGCGTATTGTTGTACTGCAACTTAGCCATTTAGAGATTGCGAACCCAAAGCGTTGCACGTATTACTGGTATGTTCGCAGTCTCTGAAATCCACCAACTTATCTCTCTTGTTTCCATAATAGGTTAATATTTCTTATTATATTTTGCCAAATTCGCAAAACTATATACTTTTGAAGCTGTCTATTAGGACTTTATCTAATAAGCAGTCGCGCCCCGCGTGGGCGCGTGGATTGAAACCTTAATGTACACGTGAAAAAGAACACCGACTATGTCGCGCCCCGCGTGGGCGCGTGGATTGAAACGCCCGTCCGCGTTTTTGCGAACGTTT
>ONMG01000187.1 GCA_900318855.1 uncultured Prevotella sp. | reverse complement strand
TTCTCCAATTGTCTAACATTGGTTCAAAAGTTTACAATAAAGAGCTTACGGCAGAACAAAGCGCCCTTGTAAGACAGCTGAGCGTGGGAACGCAGAGTCTGTCTTACAAGGGCGCTGAACCTTTTCTGCAAGGAGAAGTCCTCCCCTATCGTTCTATCTGGGACTCATACGGAGCGTGTAGTTCAACGTTCCGCTGGTTGGACACTTATACTTATTAAGTACTACATCCCCACCGCAGGAGTTGTTGCCTAGTCCACGCTGCGCCGCATCGAAGTGCACGTAGACTCCGTCATGGCGAGTGAGGTCATACCAGTGTATGCCGTCACTCCACATCGTGTCGCCCGTGGCACAGAAGTCATTCTCTTTGAAGTGCGAGAGCGAGAATGCCACAGTCCCTTGAGTAGTCACGCTGAGCTTCAAGCCATTATCAGTATTGGAGAGCAGCAGTTGTCGAAGATCCTGATGGTCACCGAACGTCTGAGGATGAATCTGCTCCTCCACCATATCATCCACCGAAGTGGCATAACGGCCAAGGCGGGAGCCGGTCTTACGGTCGACATAGTTGCTCCACGGTCCGCGGGCATAATACTCCACATTCTCGAAGCCCTTGGCAAACTGCATGAGCAGGCCGATGCGCCGGGTGTCTGCTGTGGGTTGGAAGTCGACATTCATATCCAACACGCCATCGGGGTAGACTGTGTAGTTGATGGTATAAGAGCACTGGCTGTTCGTCCCCTTTACAGTCATCACGGCATTGCTGCCGCTCTTACGGAGCTGCGAGATAACGGAGATGGAACTTGATGTGACAAAACCAGGCAACGATCCACTACGGTCGTTGTCGATGTCACGCACGCTGTTGAAGTCAGGTCCCTCGGCTATAATAGCTTTATTGTCGTATGTCCAGCTGCTCAACTTTCCGTTAGTGAAAGAGAGCGCGAACAACTTTCCATCCTTCGTCTTACCACTCACCGTTCCGTTCTTCACCTCCAGCGAACCGCCATTGACGATATGAGCCGCCAGTTTTGCATTCCGTTCCTTCAGCGTGAACTGCTCATTGGCCACATCGTAGCCCCTGACACCCCAGCTATTGGCCTGCTTCAGACAGAGGCTTACATTGAGCAGATATTCAGCATCATCCTTGATGAGCCCCTCTTTATAGGGAACACTTATCGTCGATGTACTTCCGGGCTCCACCGAAGGCATGGGCATCCTACCCTCGCTGACGATACGTCCGTCGCGCAGAAGCTGATAGGCCAGGTCGAAGGCATTGAGGTTGGTGAAGCTGTTCCTATTCTTCACCGTGAGCGTCTTGCCATTAAGCGCCATGAAGTCCACGTTCTGATACACTTGCTTCACCTCGGTGAGCTTTGACGTCCAGGCTCTGTCGGGAGTGATAATACCGTTATCAAGGAAGTTGCCCTGGAATCCGTAGTTCACCCCTTTGGGAGAGTTGAAGTCATATCCGGCCACCCAGTTATGGAAGCCTTTCTTCGTCTTTATTCCATTCACGAGGTCGGCAGGATTGTAAAGGGCCTGATCGACCCAGTCCCAGATGCAGGCACCCGTGATGCCACTGCTGGCCTCGATGACATTCCAGTATTCGCGAAGATTGCCCACGGCCTGTCCCATGGCGTGCGCATACTCACAGATGAAGTAAGGCTTGCCTTTGTAGCCTTCGCTGCGGCTGCGCACCACTTCCACCGTTGGATACATGCTGGAACCGAGATCGGAATACTGCGCACCATTGTTAGCCCCCTCATAATGCACAAACCGGCTGTCGAGCTGTTTACAGATGTCATAAGTCTGAGCGAAATTGCTGCCGCCTCCGCACTCATTGCCCAACGACCAGAAGATGACACTGGGATGATTGCGGTCGCGCTTCACCATCCTGGTAGTACGGTCGTTCATGGCAGCCTGGAAGCTGGCATTGTCGGCCACATCATGGCGATAGTGACACTCCACGTCGGCCTCGTCCATGACATAGACACCGAAGGCATCGAATATGGCGTACATCTTCGGCTGACGGGGATAGTGGCTGGTGCGCACAGTGTTGACATTGGCCTGCTTCATCAGGGTCACATCGCGCAGCATGGTCTCGGTATCAATGGCACGACCATACTCAGGATGCGTGTCCTGCGTATTGACACCCTTGAAGAACACTCTGCGGTTATTAATGTAGATCAGATTGCCCACCTGCTTAATGGTTCGGAAGCCATATTTTGTGGAGAACACCATTTCCTCCTTACCGTCGCTGCCCTTCTGACTGACAATCACGGTGTACAGATAAGGCTGCTCGGCACTCCATGGCTTCAGCCCTGAGAGCGAGGCGAGCGTCACGTCGAGCCGTTTGGTCTCCCTAGCCTTGTAGTCCACCGCTTTGCTGGCCACTGTCTTGCCATCGGCATCGGCCAGAGTCACCACCAGCGTTTTGGCAGCAGCAGTAGCATCAGGGTTGTTGACGGTGAGCGCCACATTCAAACTGCCTGCCGTAGCCTCATCGTTCAACGTGGAGGTGATATAATGGTCGGCCACGAATACCTTCGGTTTGGCCACGAGATAGACATCACGGTGGATGCCGCTCAAGTGCCACATGTCCTGTCCCTCAAGATAGCTGCCGTCGCACCAACGGTAGACGCGCACCGCCAGCTGGTTGTCGCCCCTCAGGATCAGCTTTGTGATGTCGAACTCGGAATCGGTGTTGGCACTCTCCGTGAAGCCGGCATACTGTCCGTTCACCCACACCACAGCGGCACTATAGAGACCGTCGAAATGGAGGAAAACGCGCTTGCCATCCCAGTCCTGTGGCAGACTGAAGGTGCGGCGATAGAAGCCTGTAGCGTTGTTATCGGTGACCCCATATTCTGAGAATCCTTCCTTGGCCACGCCCAGCACATCGCTCTTGAACGGGTAGCCCACATTGGTGTAGACGGGCTTGCCATAGTTGGCCATCTCCCAGGATAGGGGCACCCGAATGGTGGCCCATCCGGAATCATCGTAGTCGGCAGCCTGGAATTCGCTGTTGCCCGGTCCGTCTGTTGTGCCCGGGACGTACTTAAACTTCCATTCACCATTGAGCAACAGATAGTCAGCCTGCAGAGGTGTGAGCCAAGGCTTATTATAGTTGACATCAGCCTTCATCGCAGCCGTTGAGCGATAAGGAATATAGGTGGCATGAGCGTCTTCCATGCGGTCGCCCACCTTTTGCGGATTGCTTATCCATCCGAGGTTGAAAGTCTTGTCGGCAGTAGCCGGTGTCATGTCGTCGATAGCTACTTCCTTATAAGTGGCCCAGCTGCGTGTGTTGCCCTCAGTGCTACCGACCGTGACCGACGACAGTGCAAGCAGATTGCCGAAAGTGGCCGCGGAACCGTAGTCGGCACCGTTAATCTGGAGACCGTCGGCCGACAGCGTGACTTCGACCGTACCAGCCGTACCGCTGATATCTGTAGAGAAGAGCTGCTGATGCGTGGCCTCATACTGCACACGAAGAGTCTTAGTGCTCTTGGTGTAATAGAAATGGAGATTGTACTTCCCCGCGGTGGCAGGCCGCCAGACATCAATATCGTTGCCCACAGAGAGGATGTTCTCCCAAGTGGTATTGTCCTTGCACGAGGCCAGATCCACCGTGGCCGTGAGCTTGCGGGAGTTGAAGTTGACGTCGAGCTCCTGCGAGAACTTCTGGCCGTTGGGCGTAAAAGCACTCCACAGTACTTTCCTGGCTGCGGAAGTCTCCGTCCTGCCAGCCACGAGAAAGGCGAGCAGAAGCAGAGCGAGAGTTAGGTTTCTGTTCATATCTATAATCGAGTTTCACTTAATGATTTTCTTGCCATTGAGGATATACACTCCGTGCGGCAGCCTCCCGGCATTGAGTCCGTCAAGCTTCAGCCGGCGTCCGCTGAGGTCGGACACCTCGTCTGTCCTGCCCATACCTACGGTGGTGATGCCCGTGGAGCCCTGGAGCTGCCAGGTGATGAAAGGAGCCGATGCCGCAACCTCTTCTATCCAGCAGCTGAACCCCTTGTCAGTCATGGGCTCAGGCAGCCGACTGACCCCATTGCCGCGAATGACGTAAGAGGAGGCAGGCATCTGAGTCATGCAAAAGGTTCCTCTGAACCGGGCGTTGCCACTGACCACCTCCACGGGTGCCTCGGCGAAGGTGCTCACACCGGCAAATACATAATGGTCGATGTCCGGAGCCTTCGTGGGTTTCACGAGGTAGGGACGTCCCTGTTCCACCACATCGGCGAGCACAAAGATGAGCTCGTCACCACGGGTGCCACAGAGCGAGGCCAACTGGACGTCAGAGCCGAACTGTTCCTTCAGTCTGTCGGAGGGAATATCGAAGGGCACGCACAAAGTGTTCCACACGCCGAGTGTGAAAGTGCGCTTGAGATTTACCGTAGCAGAACCCTGAATCACCGGCACGGTGTAGGTCGTATCCGTCTCATCGAGTGTCACCTCAGCTACGGCTGCCTCCTCCGGAGTCACAAAGCGCCATAGGGCATCGGTGAATTCGTCGTCGGGCTGCTGCATCATCGTGCGCACATCGCCAAAAGCCTCACTGAAGTAGAGAGGGTGGCAGTCGGCCGATTCGGGCAGCCGCACGCTAAGCACGTAGTTGTCCAACCTGCGCACGGCCGTCCACTCAGAGCGGCCACTGCTTCCGTTCGCCGAGGGCAGGCCGTAGAGCGAGCTTCCAAGCTGCCCCTCATGAGTGCTGAGAGTGAGCGTAGTGCCATTGCCGTCAAGAGTAAACGCCAAGGGCCGCCCCGTGAAAGCCAGCGAAGAGCCGGCAACACAGAGGAAAGCCTGCCGGCCCACATTCCAAAGATAGTAAGTGTTGCCCTTCAAAGGCTCAGAACCTTCGTAGGGCGAACCAGCGTGCATGGAGGCCAGCCCGGTCACAAGTAGAATGAGGAGGAGTAGTCTTTTCATCGTTCAGCCTTCATCTGTCCATCAATCCGCAAACCGACCCTCCGGCACCAGGACTTCCTTTTCGTTGCCATGGACCTTTCTCTCGGACTTCTGACTGACAGAGCCGCGGTGCCTGCCAGGAAGCAGACATCATCCAAGCGTATTTTTTTAGCTGAGTTGTGGGCGGACATAAGGTTTAAGTTTCATTGTTTCTTAAGAAATCGGCGTTGCTGTGCCAAGGATAGCAGGCCGGACACAGACCATAAGCCATGTCCTGCAATGCGGTCTTAGAATGTGGTGAACCGCGGTAGCTCCTTGTAGCTGGTACTTCAGTCATGCTTCACCTTCATATCGAAAGTCAAAAAGAAAGAGCCGGATTGCATTCGCCCTATTCCGGTGTAAAGTTACGAAAAATATTTCAGAATCCAGGTCATTTCTCTTCGATTTCTTCAATAATTGCGGATATCCCCTATGAAAGGCCCACAGATGCTCCCTTCGGCCACATTGTCGGTGGCAGAGTCAGCCAGGCATATGCAGTCGGCTGTTTTCCGGGGCTTTGGTTATTCAGTGGCAAGCTGGCTCTCCATGAACTCGGAGGCAGCGTCAGCGCCGCCCTCATGTCAGCACGCGTCAGCGTGGTGTTGCGCCCGGTCATCTCCTCAAGTTCGACAGGAGGCGGGAGGTTTGCTGTCCCAGCACTGCGCTCCTAAAGTTGCTTGTGCGGGTGTTACTTATGCGTGTGCCCCTGGGTCACTTCCCCCTTTACTTGGCCGCGTCATTGCAGACTAATCACTTGATTTTGCAGCCTGGCAAACGATTGTTCGCTGCGTAGCTTTTTATCATTCGCTGCGTAGTGAACGATCTTTTTCTTCTAT
>ONMG01000001.1 GCA_900318855.1 uncultured Prevotella sp. | reverse complement strand
TCACTACGCAGCGAATGATAAAAAGCTACGCAGAGAACAATCGTTTGCCAGGCTGCAAAATCAAGTGATTAGTCTGACTTTACCTAGGAACACTTTACACTCCTTGTTGTTGTTTACTGTTTCACTTTACATTGCTTTTAACACTTTACTGATTCGCTTTACACGACCGTGCAATATGCGGCCCCTCACTTGGCGCATTTCGCTCTTCCCGAAGAGTCTGAGTGGATGCTAAGCATGCAGCAAGGACAGCCCCGAGGGCTGAAGCATGAGTAACCCCGGCCAAGCGACTGAAAGGAGCGCAGACCGGGGGTGGTGTGTCCTACCACAGCTGACGTGCCCGGGGGGGGCATACGAGCACGAAGTGCGCAGAAGCCCTTTGAAGATTCGACCACGGATGTTTTCCACTGAGCCTAATATCCCCTTCGGCAGCGCTGAGGTCAGGCCTTCTTGAAATAGTAGAGGAAGGTGGCGATGCCCTCGAGTGCCGGGCGGCGCTGTCCCTCGATGTCGATGCTGAACTTGATGCCGGCCTTGCAGATGCCGCGCAGGTCCTCGATGGAGTCGAGGCTGGCTGTGAGGCGCACGCGACTGCCACAGATGACGGGTTTGCCGAAGCGCATCTTGTCCATGCCGTAGTTCACCATCATGTCGAGGTTCTTCACCTCAATAATCTGGTTCCAGAGGTAGGGCAGGAGCGAGAGCGTGAGGTAGCCGTGAGCAATGGTGCTCTTATACGGACTCTCGCGCTGCGCCCGCTCCACGTCGACGTGAATCCACTGGTGGTCGAGGGTAGCATCAGCAAAGGCGTTGATGCGGTCTTGGTCGACAGTCAGCCAGTCCGACTGTCCAAGCTGCTGGCCCAAGTGGGCAGCCAGTTCGTCATAGGAACTTACAATGAGTTTTGCCATAATCTGATAGTATTTAGAATTTGAATTGTTGTCGTGATTGCAGCATCTCCCCCACGGTCAGATGGTGGCGGTGAGCGTGAGGAATATCTCGGCCGTGAGTTTGTGGTGCGGATAGCTGTTCGGCAGCTTTCTGCCCTTGAAGCTCAGGTGGCGGCGTGAGGAGTAGGGGTCGAGGTTGGAGAACCTGCACCCCAGGCCAATGATACCCTTGTCGACGCTCAGGTTCACCGAAGGGCGCACCATCCATGCGGCCCATTGTCCATTGCTGTTCTTAGCCTGGCCGATGCGCTGCACCCACTTTCCGGGCTGGCCTTCCACACGTTGCGAGGCATAGGTGATGCGCTCGTTGGCGAAGGGTGTGAGCATCAGGCCCGGAGCACATTCCATGAACAGACGTACATCCTCGCGACGGCCCACGCGCACAGAGGGCGTGCGCAGTGTGGGCGCCAGGGTGAAGATAAGAGTGGATTTCTTGTCAAGGTCGTCGTTATCGGCGACGTAGATGTCGTTGTCGATATTAATCTCGCTGCTCGTGTTGCCCGAGATGCCCCAGCTCTGAAAACCTATGCCGGCGCTGATGCCGACGAACTGGATGGGGTAGTAGGCGTAACTCAGTCCGAGCGTGTAGCCGGGATCGCTGCCGTAGGCATTGAGCGAGGCACCGAAAGTGAGTGCTTGGTGGCTGCTGCGATAGTCATCCTGACGGTCGTCAGCCCGGGCTATTATGCTTGTCGCTGCAAGGGCGAGCAGCAGGAAGTGAGAGATCTTCATATTCATATCCTTGATAGTGGTGTTAAAACGCGTTTGCGGTGCAAAGGTAAAACTATTCTCGCGCATAGCGGCGATTCGGGTCGTCTATTTTTTTCTTGACCTTGCGGTTGGCACCCACTTTTTCCGGGGGCAGCTCTGCCGCCGCACAGAGCTGCTGTATAGGTCAGGACCGGCCGGAATGTAAGGATGCTTGAAAATAGTTGGCCGATTCTTTGGCGCGGTAGAAAGAAAGCATTAACTTTGCAAGCAGAAGACGAAATATAGGGGCTGCTTCGATTCGATCGGGATACTCATCAAATAATTTTCGAAAACCGAGGACGTTTCCCTTGCCGATGGCGGGCCACATAAAGCCTTCGGGCCTAAGCTGCAAAGCCGGTGGATTACAAAGACAGGGAGCACTCAAATCATTCTATTCTCGGAGTTTCATCACATCGTCGCGGCAGCCCCCTTTCCTTTTCCTCTTCCCTCACAGACCGACTCACCATTAAT
>ONMG01000311.1 GCA_900318855.1 uncultured Prevotella sp. | reverse complement strand
AAGGAAGCAAGGAGTCATTGCTCTCGCCCAAGGGTGCCGTGCCCTCTCACACCAGGGCTACTGCCTCTCACTCTTGGTCCTGGAATAGCTTGTTCCAAGAGGATGGAAAGCGTACTCCTGAGGTTATGTTTCCTATTCTCATAGGCTGGTGTGTTGTGCTCTCCATTGTGAACGGCTTTAAACCCTAAGGGTGTCATTATGGCATTCTTGGATGACAAGTTGTCATAAGGCTCTCTTTGGCTCGCCTTTTGAGTAACTGAAGGCGTAAATCAAAAGAAATGAAAGGAGATACATATTATGACATTTGACAATTTCACCATTAAAGCCCAAGAGGCAGTCCAGGAGGCTGTGAACACAACACAGCGTGCCGGACAGCAGGCCGTGGAGCCGGTGCATCTGCTCCAGGGTATCCTGGTAAAGGCGAAGGACGAAGTTAACTTCATCTTCCAAAAGCTTGGCGTGAGCCTTCAGCAGGTTGAGACGTTGGTGCAGAGCGAGATTAGCCATCTGCCCAAGGTGTCGGGTGGCCAGCCCTATCTGAGCAACGACACCAACGCAGTGTTCCAGCGCACCCTTGACATCTCGCAGAAGTTGGGCGACCAGTTTGTGAGTGTGGAGCCCATGCTGCTGGCTCTGCTCGCCGTGAACAGTACAGCCGGCAGAATTCTCAAGGATGCCGGCGTCACCGAGGAGGAGATGCGCAAGGCTATTATGGAACTGCGTCAGGGGCAGAAAGTGCAGAGCGAGAGCGGCGATGAGAACTATCAGGCACTCTCGAAATATGCGCGCAACCTTGTGGCCGATGCACGGGCCGGAAAGCTCGACCCCGTGATAGGCCGTGACGAGGAGATACGCCGCGTACTTCAGATTCTCTCCCGAAGGACTAAGAACAATCCTATCTTGCTCGGTGAGCCGGGTACGGGTAAGACTGCCATTGTGGAGGGTCTGGCCGAGCGTATTGTCCGTGGCGACGTGCCTGAGAACCTGAAGAACAAGCAAGTCTATTCGCTCGATATGGGTGCTCTCCTGGCCGGAGCCAAATATAAGGGTGAGTTCGAGGAACGCTTGAAGGCCGTCATTAAGGAAGTGAGCCAGTCTGACGGCAACATCATCCTCTTCATCGATGAGATTCATACGCTTGTCGGTGCGGGAGGCGGCGAGGGTGCCATGGACGCAGCCAACATCCTGAAGCCTGCGCTGGCTCGCGGTGAGCTGAGAGCCATTGGTGCCACAACGCTCAACGAGTACCAAAAGTACTTCGAGAAGGATAAGGCCTTGGAGCGTCGTTTTCAGACTGTTATGGTCGACGAGCCTTCCGAGGTGGATGCCATCAGCATCCTGCGTGGACTCAAGGAGCGCTATGAGAACCATCATAAGGTGCGTATCACTGACGATGCCTGCATCGCGGCCGTGAAGCTCTCGGAGCGCTATATCACCGACCGTTTCCTCCCCGACAAGGCTATCGACCTCATGGATGAGGCTGCAGCCAAGCTGAGAATGGAGCGCGACTCGGTACCCGAGGAGCTTGACGAGATTACGCGTCATCTGAAGCAACTCGAGATTGAGCGCGAGGCCATCAAGCGTGAGAACGATGCCGACAAGATTAAGCAGCTCGACAAGGAGATAGCCGAACTCAAGGAGCAGGAGCACAGCTATCGCGCTAAGTGGGAGGCCGAGAAGGCTCTGGTGAACAAGATTCAGCAGGACAAGCAGGAGATGGAGAGCCTCAAGTTTGAATCGGAGAAGGCTGAGCGGGAAGGCAACTACGGGCGAGTGGCCGAAATTCGGTACGGCAAGCTGAAGAGCTTGCAGGACGACATCGACCGCATACAAAAGCAACTGCATTCCACCCAGGGTGCTGAAGCCATGGTGCGCGAGGAGGTCACAGCCGACGATATAGCTGAGGTGGTGAGCCGCTGGACGGGAATACCCGTCACCCGAATGATGCAGAGCGAGCGTGAGAAACTGCTCCACATGGAGGAGGAACTCCATAAGCGTGTCATCGGACAGGATGAGGCCATCAAGGCGGTCAGCGATGCTGTGCGTCGCAGCCGTGCCGGACTACAGGATCCGAAGCGTCCAATTGCTTCGTTCATCTTCCTCGGTACGACAGGTGTGGGCAAGACGGAGCTGGCAAAGGCTTTGGCTGAATACCTCTTCAATGATGAGAGCATGATGACCCGAATCGACATGAGTGAGTATCAGGAGAAGTTCAGCGTCACCCGTCTCATCGGTGCGCCTCCAGGCTATGTGGGCTACGACGAGGGCGGTCAGCTCACTGAGGCCGTGAGACGGAAACCTTACAGCGTGGTGCTCTTCGATGAAATCGAGAAGGTTCATCCGGATGTGTTCAACATCCTGCTGCAGGTGCTCGACGACGGACGGCTCACCGACAACAAGGGACGTACGGTGAACTTCAAGAACACCATTATCATCATGACGTCGAATCTGGGCAGCCAGTACATCCAGGCTCAGATGAGAGGTCTCACGGACTCCAATCGCGACGGCCGCATCAAAGAGACGAAAGCCAAGGTGATGGAAATGCTCAAGAAGACCATACGTCCGGAGTTCCTCAACCGCATTGATGACATCATCATGTTCCTGCCGCTCACCCAATCGCAGATAGCTCAGGTCGTGACGCTTCAGATGAATAAGGTCAAGAAGATGCTTGAGTCGCAGGGATTTACGCTCAACTGGACACCTGCCGCCATCGACTATCTGGCTCAGGTGGGCTACGACCCGGAGTTTGGTGCAAGGCCGGTGAAGAGAGCCATTCAGGACTATGTGCTGAACGACCTCTCGAAGAAATTGCTGGCCGAGCAGGTCTCGCGTGAGAAACCCATCACGGTGGATGTGGAGAACGGGCAACTGACGTTCAAGAATAAATAATTCATTCCGCCTAAGTTAAAGGGGTGCATGGACTTAGAAAGGTTCATGCACCCCTTTTTCGTGCCTTGCCCCTGGGTGCTACGGTGAAGAGGACAGCTTGAGGAAATGTCTGTCGGCACGTGTTCCACTGGCCCCGGGCCGTTGCCTGGCACTCCGGTGATGTCCGATATTCATGGAAGCCTCGTCTTATGAGCTCCGGACCTTTGCCTTATTCAGAGTCAGGTCGCTCTTTTTGCTCGTCGCTCAGCGCCAGTCCGTCGACAATAGAGTCGGCCAAAGAGATATTAGGCACTCTCACGGCCGTTGCCTTCAAGTATTCACAGACTCTAATAAAGATAGCGGCGGCCGGAACAATCACGTCGGCACGGTCGTCCTTCAGATTGAATGCTGCAATACGCTCTTCAATGCTCATGGGTTGCAGAATGCCGTAGAGTCGCTTAAGCTCGTCGAGAGATATCTCTTTGCGTTTCTTGTCGGTCTGTCCTATCTTGTAGAGTTTGTTGATATTGCCGCCCGATCCGATAATCTGGATATCCTTGTATTTGTTGGCGTAGTCGGTGAGTCCTTGCTTGAGCTCCTCTTCCTCCTCAGCGGTCACTTTTCCACTGAGCAGGCGTAAGGTTCCGATGTTGAAGGAGTGACTCTCGGCGAGCGTGCCGTCGTGAAGGAGCGATACTTCAGTGCTGCCACCGCCTACATCGATGTAAGCAAAGTTACCCTGATTGGAGTCGGTCTTCTCGATGAGATTGTTGCAGAGCAGGCGGGCTTCCTCTGCGCCTTCGATGATTTCAAGGCGTATGCCCGACTCCCGTCTTATCTTCTTCATCACATGTTTTCCGTTGGCAGCATCGCGCATGGCACTGGTGGCGCACGCCCGGTAGCGCTCTACCTGGTAGAGCTTCATGAACTGCTTGAAGCCTTTCATCATGTGAACCATCATGTGCTCGCGCTCTTTGGAGATGCGCTCAAGCGTGAAGACATCCTTGCCAAGGCGGAGTGGTATCCTGACAAACATGAGTTTCTTGAGGCGCTTGGAAGGGTCTGTGGTGTTCTTATTGAAGCTCTTGATAAGCAGACGGGCACCATTCGAACCGATATCGATTGCTGCTATGTTCATAGTTGGGGTATTGATGTTGAGGGGGTGTTCTGATAAGCTTTATAGAGTTCCTCCTGACTGCGGAACGGTGCTCCTTCCTGCAGATGATTGCCGCCTTTGCCGTCGACGATGCGTCCGTTGGTCGTGTCACGAAGTCCGAAGTCGACTGTGCGCATGAGGTCGGACTGCAGGTCCTTGTCGTAGACGGGTGTCATCACCTCGACGCGGTTGAGCAGGTTGCGGGGCATCCAGTCGGCCGAGCCGAGATAGAACCGGTTGTCGCCGCCGTTGCAGAAGATGAGGATGCGTGCATGTTCCAGATAGCGGTCGATGATGCCTATAGCCTTGATGTTGTCGCTAAGGTGGGGTATCCCGGGCATTAGCGAGCAGTTGCCTCGGATGACGATGCCTATCTTGACTCCGGCCTGCGAGGCCTCATAGAGCTTCGCCACCATGTCGGGGTCGGTGATGTGGTTGATCTTTATCTTTACCCAGGCTTCCTTACCTGCTTTCGCATTGTGGATTTCATTGTCGAGGAGTCTGAGCAGACGGCCTTTCATGGATATGGGCGACACCATGAGCTCACGGAATCTCACCTGCGAGAAGGGGCGCCCAATGAATTCGAACACCTTGGCCACCTCATTGACAATCTTCTTCTGGGCAGTCATCAGAAAGTAGTCGGTGTAGGTGCGGGCATTGCCCTCGTGGAAGTTGCCGGTGCCAATGCAGGCAATGTTGCCCTTGCCCGATTCTATGAACAGCAATTTGGAGTGCACCTTGAGCCCCTCAACACCGAACACCACGTTGACCCCTTCTTCCTGCATCCGCTTGCTCCACTTGATATTGCTCTCTTCGTCAAAGCGGGCCAGCAGCTCGACGACCACCGTGACCTCCTTGCCATTGTGGGCTGCATTGATGAGTGCCTTCACCACCTTGGAGTCCTTGGCCACTCTGTAAAGTGTGGTTTTGATGGCTTTCACCTCGGGCTTGATGGCTGCCTCCTGAAGCACGCGCACGTAGCCGTCGAACTTATGATAGGGCACGTGGATGAAGCGGTCCTTATCGCGGATGAGCTTCAGAATGCTCTCCTTCGAGACAAATTCTTCCTTCATCACTTGTGGCCATACCGGGTATTTCAGTTCAGTGTGTCCACAGTCGGGAAACTTCATCAGGTCTTTGTGATTCTGATAGCGGCGACCTGCTATGCTCGTATCAAGCATATTGAGGTTGAACCTCTTCCTTATTTGTTTCAGTATGCCTTTGGGCATGCTTCCATCATAGATGACTCTCACTGCGCTTCCACGGCGCCGCGAGTTGACACCGGCGGCTATCTTCTCCAGAGTTCCGTAGTCGGCATAGTTGTCAAGGTCCATCTCGGCATCCTTAGTGAACTTGAAGGAGTAGGCCCTGAAGGTGCTCTCCTTAAAACCGATGAAGACCAAAGGCAGGCAGAAGCGAACCACATCGTCGAGGTACATGATGTTGTCGTACCCATCTGATTTGGGGAGTCGCACCCAACGGCCTATAGCCCTGTCGGGAACCTTTACGATGGCATATTTCTTTTTCTGTGACTCCACCTCGGTTTTCTCCACAGCGAGATAGATGCGATTGTCCTCGAAGACGGCCAGGTCTTTAATCTCGGACAGCCATATGGGGTTGATGCTGCCATTGAGCTTGTTGTAGAAGAGCTCAGTGAGGAAGTGCTGCTGTTCCTCGTTGAGCTCATTCTCCTTGAGCAGTCGGATGCCATGAAGACGAAGTTCGGATTCAACCCGGTCGATGGCCATCGTGTATTCTGCCGCATAGGTGGCATTAAGCTTGTTGATGGTCTTCAGGCTGCGTCTGATTTTCTCCAGGGTCTGCTTGCCGATATGTCGGTTCTCCGACAGACGGTTGAGTGAGGCCACGCGCACGCGGAAGAACTCATCGAGATTGTTGGAGTAGATGCCGAGAAACGATACCCTTTCAAGCAGTGGAATATACTCTTTCTCTGCTTCTTCCAGGATACGGTGGTTGAAGTACATCCAACTCACGTCGCGCTCTATGTAGCAGTCCTTAACCTTCGGCATCTTGGGGCTGCTTGGATTCTTTGTGCTTGTTGCTGTCATGCCTTTTGTCTTTTCCCTTTTTCTTGTCATCAGCATGCTTGTTGTCGGGCTTCTTCTCCTTTTTCTCCTTGCTGGCTTTGCCAACCTGTCCCAGGTCTCCGGGCACAATCAAATCGGCATTTTCCTCGTTGAGATGGAAAGCCTTGACGAACTTCTTAACGCTCTCGGCCGGAACCTTGATGGCATGTAGATGGTCGCAACTCTCGAAAGCATGCCGGCTCACGTGCTTGGGAGTGCCCAGAAAGGTGACTTGCTTCAGATTGTCGCAGTCGCCGAAGGCATAGCCCTCGAGGCGTTCGATATTTGCCGGAAAGGTTATCTCCTCAATATTGTCGCAGTCATAAAAGGCATCCCTTCTGATTTCGCGCAGGGTGGTAGGCAGTGTCAGCTTGCTGAGGTGTGGGTTCCGATAGGAAGCCTGCTCTTCGATTACCTCTACACCCTCGGGAACAGTGAGCTCAGGCTTTTTGCCGAAGATGAAGATGAGCTCTTTCCTGTCGGCTGTATAGGCTGCCTCTTCGTCACATTCGTATTCATCACTATTGAGCTTTTGAAGGGCAAAGTTGACAAGCTTGTTGGTAGCATGACGCTTGTCATCCTTCTTCATTCCCTCTATGATACCCTCAAGGGCCTTTTTCGTTTTCTTCATACCTCTCTGTTATTGATGTAGTGCAAAGTTACTACATCACTGCCTTTATTGACCGTAAATACGTATTAAGATTCTGTTACAATTCGGCTTGTAACATCTTTTAAATAGAATTGTAATAGGTCTGCAATATGAATGTGTTAACTTTGCCCATTGAATCAATTATGCGTTTACATGAAGGATATGAGATGGACGGCCTTAGGCCTTATGCTTCTGCCCTGTTGGTGTGTGGCACAGGAGCTGAAGCCGACCGTGAATCTGCACGGTACACTTAGAGGAAAGTATGAGTATCAGACCCAGGAGAAGGAGGGCCGCTTCGAAGTGCGTACGGCAAGAGTCAGTGTGGAGGGCGACGTGACGCCCATAGTGAGCTATAAGGCAGAGATAGACCTCTGTGACGAGGGGCAAATCAAGATGCTCGACGCTTACACCCGAATCAAGCCTTGGAAGAGCCTTCAGTTCACGATAGGCCAGGAAAGGGTGCCTTTCACCATCGACGCTCATCGCTCACCTCACCAGCAGTATTTTGCCAATCGCAGTTTCATAGCCAAGCAGGTGGGCAATGTCAGGGATGTGGGCGCCGAGGTAGGATACACGTTCCATCCCGGATTCCCCATTGTGGTGCGTGCCGGACTTTTCAATGGCTCAGGACTCACCAATCAGAAAGACTTTTGGACCAGCAACATCAACTTCTCCTCGAAGGTGGTGGCAATGCTTCCCTGCGGACTCGATGTGGAAGCCAGTGTGCAGAAGGTGCGTCCGTCGGACATCAATATAATAATGTGGGACTGTGGACTCACCTACCATCGCTCCGGCTTCATAGCCGAGGTTGAATATCTTTACAAGCATTATGCCGATAAGGCTTTCCACCCGGTGCATGCGTTCGACGGTTTTGTGAGCTATGACATACCTCTCCGCAAATGTCTCTTCATCAAGGTATCGCCCTTGGTGAGATATGACTACATGAGCGACCATAGCGACGGCAAGCGCTATCTCAACGGAGCCGTTGACCCTGACGGGGGCCTGATAGTGAACGACTACAAGCGCTCACGAATCACCTCGGGTGTGACTCTGAGCTTTGGCAAGCCCTTCATCTCTGACTTGAGAATCAATTACGAGAAATACTTCTACGGGCGTGACGGCGTGCCCAAGGTGTCGGAGCGCGATAAGATTGTCGTTGAGGTCATGACACGATTCTGAGGGCGATGTCGGCTGGGCGGACGCTGGACCGCTTAGGCCTTAATACAGCCAAAACAACGGTAATATATCTTAATTATCCAGGCTCAGGGTGGCAGGACTGCAACTTTTGCACTATATTTGTACACAGTATTAATGAATAAATCAGACAGATTATGAGTACAACATTGATTATCGTTCTGGCTATTGTCGCCTTGTTAGTGATTTGGGTCATCAGTATCTATAACAGTTTGGTGCGCTTACGCAATAACCGTGAGAATGCGTTCGCCAACATCGACGTGCAGTTGCGTCAGCGCTATGATCTCATCCCACAGCTGGTATCAACGGTCAAGGGATATGCTACTCACGAGAAGGAAGTCTTCGAGCGAGTGACCGAGGCGCGTTCGGCTGCCCTGAGTGCCAACACCATTGATGAGAAGATGAAGGCCGACAATGCACTCACCAATGCCTTGTCGGGACTGAAGGTGTCGCTGGAGGCTTATCCCGAGCTGAAAGCTAACCAGAATTTCCTCCAGCTGCAAGGCGAGATATCCGATATCGAGAACAAGCTTTCGGCCACGCGCCGCTACTTCAATGTGGCCACAAGGGAATTGAATAATGCCGTGCAGACCTTCCCAAATAATCTCTTTGCCGGGATGTTCGGCTTCAAGACCGAGTCCATGTACGACCTTGCCGAGCAGCGTGCTACTCTGGAGAAGGCTCCTGAGATAAAGTTCTGATGCGATGAGGTATGTAGGCATACAGACGCAAATCAGGCGCAACAACATCATGAGCATGTTGTTGCTGCTGATGTTTCCCGTCATCCTTCTCGGCACAGTGTGGGTGTTCCTGGCTCTGCTCAATTATTTCGGTGGAGGCTACTACGATGCGTATGGCAATGTGGTACATGTACTCGACACTTCCACGGTGAACTATTATTTCCTCCAAGCCCTGCCTTGGGTCATTGGAGGCGTGGCTATATGGTTTGTCATAGCTTTCTTCGCCAACACCTCGATGATTCGTCATGCCGTGCATGCACGGCCATTGGAGCGGAGGGAGAATCCCCGCATCTACAACATCGTGGAGAATCTTTGCATGAGCTGCGGGATGGACATGCCCCAAATCAACATTGTTGACGACCCACAGCTCAATGCTTTTGCCAGCGGAATCAACAAGCAGACCTACACCGTGACGCTGACAACGGGAATCATTGATTATCTTGACGATGAGGAGCTGGCCGGAGTCATTGGCCATGAGCTGACCCATATCCGCAACCACGACACCCTGCTGCTCATCACCAGTATCATCTTTGTGGGCATCGTCTCTACTATAATGGAGCTCACGATGCGTACACTCTACTACAACTTCCTCTTTGGCGGCGCTGGTAGGGTGGACAGCGATGATGATGAGCATGGCAGCTCTCTGAGCTGGATAGCCATCATGCTGGTAGGCATCGTGTGCTGTGCCATTGCCTATCTCTTCACGTTGCTCACCCGCTTCGCCATCTCACGCAAACGGGAGTACATGGCCGATGCCGGCGGAGCAGAGCTCTGCGGCAATCCTTTGGCCCTGGCTTCGGCTCTGCGCAAAATATCGAAGGCGCCCGGACTGGGCAGTGTGAAACGGGCTGATATTGCACAACTGTTCATCATTGAGCCTAAGATGTCGCTCCATGGAGTGATGGGCTTCATGAACTCGCTCTTTTCCACCCACCCCGACACACAGAAGCGCATCGAGGTGCTGGAGCAATTCTAAAATGAAATGAGATCTTTAATGCTCTTCTTCGTTGCCCTCCTGCTTCCGATTTCTAAAGCATGGGGGCAACATGTTTCTTACAGTCCGTTTATGCATTACACCGACCGAGTGAATGAGTTTGAAAAGATGCGGGCTGTCGACAGCACCGATGTTGTGATGTTGGGCAACAGCCTCACTGAGTTTGGAGGCGACTGGAGCAAGCTGCTTCGAGCCTACCACGTGCGCAACCGTGGTATAGCAGGCGACGATGCGAATGGCATCTACCAGCGGCTGTCACAAATACTGCCCGGAAAGCCGAAGGCTATCTTCCTCATGGTGGGAATCAATGACATAGCCAACGGACTTTCTATCGACGAGGTGGCATCGCGCTGTGAGCGGGTGATAGCTAAAATCCGACACGATTCGCCTCGAACCAAACTCTACGTGCAGAGTCTGCTGCCCATCAACGAGAGCTTCGGCCGATGGACGAAGCTGAACGGTAAGACGGAGTGGGTGCCGCAGCTGAATGCACGTCTGAGAGCCTACTGCAAAAAGAAAGGCATAGGCTATATTAACCTCTTTCCCTTCTTCGTGCGCCATGGCTCCCATGAGATGCGTAAGGAGCTCACTGCCGATGGCTTGCATCTCACCCCACAAGGCTATAAGGAGTGGGGCTTCGTACTCAAAAAGTATATCGTGGCGCTCTCCTGAGAGAGCACTTCAGGCTTTCCATCCCAGGAGCCGGAACCATGATGCCGGGGCCATGTGGCTAGCAGCCCCGCCTTGCCGGGTATTGGCCGACGGCCTACAGCTCACTGCTTCTTCGAGAGCAGCCACTATCCTGTCGGGAGCGCTGTTGGCCCACATCCTAAAGCTTGCGTCCTCCTCGTAGTCATGGGTGAAGTCGAGCAGCTTGCTGAGGTCGAAGTCTTCGGCCCCAATGCCGGCTCCCACACGCTCGGCATCGCTCACATTGCATTCCTGCTCTATGTGCACCGGTACCATGAGGGCGGGCTTACCCATATAGAATGCCTCGCACACCGACTCAAACCCACCTGTTGACGCATAGGCGCGACAGTTGGCTAAAGCCTCGAGAAAAGCCTCGTCGTTGAGCTGGCAGAAGGTGAGCTTTTCGTCGATGTT
>ONMG01000009.1 GCA_900318855.1 uncultured Prevotella sp. | reverse complement strand
GGTCGGAGCCTATCTCCACCAAGAGCAACGTGGTGCATGTGCAGAACTACAACACGGGTACCGTGTGGACCAACATCGCCGCACCCGACGGCAAGTTCTACAACATGCAGGGCAAGATGACCGTCGTGGAATAAAGGACCGTCAATATTTCATATGCAAGCCATAACTCTTCCTACGTTGGGAGGGCTGTGGCTTTTCAACATTCAGCGATATCAGAGAGAAATGAAAACAATGCCTTCCATCTTCCTGGGCTATGGCAGTCCGATGCTGGCCCTCGACAACAACGATATTACGCACACGCTTTCCACTTTGGGGCAGCGCGTCATCCGTGACTATGGCCGTCCGAAGGCCATCCTGCTGGTTTCGGCTCACTGGTACAAGAACCGTAACCTCATCCAGCGCACCGAGCAGCCCACACAAATCTACGATATGTATGGTTTTCCCAAGACACTCTATGCCGTGAAGTATCCCGTCAGTGGCTGTGCCGAACTGAGCGATGCAGTCCTCGCCATCAAGCAACTTGGCGCGGTGGTTGACAACACCTGGGGCATAGACCACGGCACATGGACACCACTCGTCCATGTGTTTCCTGATGCCGACATTCCTGTGGTGCAACTTTCCGTCAACGGAGTTCTCACGCCGCAGCAATGCTATGAGGTGGGCCGGTTGTTAGCACCTCTGCGCCGTCAGGGCTACCTCATCATGGGCAGCGGCAACGTGGTGCACAACCTTCGCCGCGTCAACTGGGAAAGCCGTCATGGCAGCCCCGAAGCTGTAGCGTTCAACCGTTATATCACCGAGGCCGTCAATCAGCGCGATGATGAGGCTGTGGTAGGCTATGCCCGTCACCCCAATGCTCGCTATGCCGTGCCCACCGCCGACCATTTTCTGCCTCTGCTCTATGTGTTGGGCTCCAACGATGGTCACCGTGTCACGACGTTCAATAACCATCTGGAACTCGATGCCATGGCTATGACTGGGTATCTGATAGAAGAATGATAAGCGGCCGTCTTCCAGTTAAATGAGCATTTAGGTCCGAAGATTGCCAGGGCTCTGTCGCCATGCCACTCTCAGCACCGTCGGCTGTGAGAAGTCAAAGTGCGACGAGGCTGGCTCCATGGAGTAGGGGGGACTGCGGATGTTAATCCTCCTGCCCTTTTGGTTAAAGAATGTAGGAATTATGTGCTATCTTTTGGCATTGTCGGCTGAATAGATTAACTTTGTGACCAACGATTTATAATATAGGTATATGGAACTACAAGAATTTGAAAGAGTGGTAAATGCAAAGGAAGGCTATGCCTCGCTGGCTTTTCCGAAGTTGATGCGCAAGGTATATGTGTGGATGACGCTTGCCCTGCTGATAACCGGCATCACGGCCTATGGCGTTGCTATCTCTCCGAGCTTGGCACTCACCATTTTTCAGACCCCTGTTCTCTTTTGGGGGCTCATCATCGGCGAGTTCGCTCTGGTGATGGGAATATCGGCATTCATCTCACGGTTGTCACTGACTACAGCCACCCTGCTGTTCATACTCTATTCGGTGGTTAACGGTGCGACGCTGTCGTGCATCTTCTTCGCCTATCCTACGGCTGTCATCGCCAAAGTGTTCTTCATCACTTCGGCTACCTTTGCCGTTACGGCCATAGCCGGCTATACCACGCGACGTGACTTGAGCCGCATGGGCGGAATTGCCTTCATGGGGCTTGTAGGGATCATAGTAGCAACCCTGGTCAATCTATTCCTGCACAGCAGCGGACTGGACCTCATCATCAGCTATATCGGAGTTGCCGTGTTCGTGGGTCTGACAGCCTGGGACAGTCAGCGTATTAAGATGATGCTTGCGCAGGCTCCCGATGCGGGCGAGCAGATGCAGAAGATGGCCTTGCTGGGTGCGTTGGAGCTCTATCTCGACTTCATCAACCTCTTCCTTTATCTGCTGCGCATCTTCGGACGCAACGACTGAACGTAGAGCCCTAACAGCGCAATGGGGCTGAAGCATAGGTAACCCCGATCAAGCGACTGAAAGGAGCGCAGATCGGGGTTACCTATGCTTCAGCCGGCTGATGTGGCCGAGAGCTCTATTTTGTGTGGACGCTATTATCCCCGTACAAGCGACGTAAGGAGCGCAGTACGGGGATGTTCATGCGTGTGCTCCTCCGGGGTACAGAGCGGGCAGCTATTTGTCGTCTTAAAAGGAAGAGCTATAGCTTCATTGGGAGCATCAGTCAGCCCAGTTTTATATTCCTTACCCTTCACCTCGGGACTATGCTCATTGTACTGCCCTTCTGATGTCGCTTGTGGGTGCTGCTTATGCTTATGTCCCGTTCGGGGCGCTGCACTCTCACTTGGAAGTATACAGCTCTTCCCGACTTGTGGCCTCAGCTTGCATATATCTTTCATTTTAGTTAGTTCGATTGTCTATAAGTACTTCCAGCCGTTTTCTTTTGTCTTAATACTGCTGATGCTGGCCAACTCACCCTTTGTATATCAATAAATTGGTGGTGTATATGTTAAGTACTCATAAAAATGAGGTTTTACGCTCAATATGAGTAAACTATTGGCAATAAATTCCGTCAAAGTGGTTATAATAGAGTGTAAGCCTTACTTTAGGAATGTATTTATTCAATATCATATATTAATTGCAGTACAAAGTTATGAAGAAAACATCTATTATTTTGTGGAGTTGGGTCACGCTCGCCCTTACTGGTTGCGGTGTGACTACTAACTCCGGCTCTGCGGCTTCGGTGCTGGGCAGTGTTCTGGGCAATGCAACCAATGCTCAGACCATAGGCAATATCCTGGGCTCTGTGCTCGGCACCAATAAACCGTCGGAGACCGACCTCGTGGGGGCCTGGGCGTACAGTGAGCCCGGTGTGGCCTTTACCAGCGACAATCTCCTGGCGAAAGCCGGAGGCGAGATGGCAGCCACGGAGGCCCGTCAGAAGCTTGCGACCACTTATCAGAGTCTTGGCATCAGAAGCAGCAACACACAGCTCACGCTGAAGAACGACAAGAGTTTCTCGGGTAAGCTCAATGGAGTGCCCATGAGTGGTACTTGGACTTACGACAGCAACCTCCAAAAGTTGACACTCAAGACACTGCTCTTCACCGTGCCTGTCTATGTGACGAAGACCTCCAGTGGCATGAATTTCCTGATGGAGTCGAAGAAGCTGCTGTCGTTCCTGCAGACTGCCGCCTCGCTGTCGGGAAATACCACGCTCGAGACCATCGGCAACCTGAGTAAGAACTACAGTGGCATACGCATGGGCTTTGACATGAGGAAGTAACCCAGTCGGAATCTATACAATAACATTATACGGCTTTAGCGTAATCATCGGTAGACCGAGAATATAATTAGTATTTACATTCAATATCAACAACTATTAATTAATAAATTGCCATCTTTCTGCATTTATTCTGCCCAATCCTTGCATTGTTCGGTAAGAATACTTACTTTTGTGGTGGCATAAGTATAAACTTACAAGTATGAAGATCAAGACAAAACGCCTGGAAGCTATCCGGACCCTTATATCCAATAATGAATTAGGAAGTCAGAACGAAATCCTTGATGCTTTGCGTCAGCAAGGCTTCGAGCTCACCCAAGCCACGCTGAGCCGTGACATGAAGCAGCTCAAGATTGCAAAGGCCGCAAGTATGAACGGCAAGTATGTTTATGTGTTGCCCAATGAAACCATGTATCGCAGGGTTCACGTGCCCATTTCAGAGCTCGACCTGGCTCACACGCCCGGATTCCTTTCGATCAATTTCTCCGGCAACATTGCTGTCATCCACACTCGTCCGGGCTATGCCAGTAGCGTGGCCTACAACATCGACCAGGCTGGTATCGACGAAATCCTGGGTACGATCGCCGGTGACGACACCATCGTTCTGGTGCTCCGCGAGAGTATCGACAAGGACGATATCGTCAACGAGTTGCGCAAGGCCGCAACCGGAGATTTGTTATAACATTATAAGATGAAAGAAATCAAAGTGATGGTGGCCGACGCTTCGCACGAGAAGTATGTCGACACCATCTTGGAAACAATTGCCAATGCTGCAAAAGTGCGGGGCACAGGTATCGCCAAGCGCACGCATGAGTATCTGGCTACCAAAATGAAAGAGGCAAAGGCGGTCATAGCCTTGGAAGGCGACCGCTTTGCCGGTTTCAGCTACATCGAGACATGGGGCAACAAGCACTATGTCACCACGTCGGGACTCATTGTGCATCCCGACTTCCGGGGCCGGGGCGTGGCTAAGCGCATCAAGAACCTCACGTTCACCCTGGCTCGTGTGCGCTGGCCCCATGCCAAGATTTTCTCGCTCACCAGTGGGTCGGCAGTGATGAAGATGAACACCCAGTTGGGCTATCTCCCCGTAACCTTCTCCGACCTGACCGACGACGAGGCCTTTTGGCGGGGGTGCGAAGGATGCTGCAATGTGGATGTCCTGCATCGTACGGACCGTCGCTATTGCATCTGCACGGCCATGCTCTACGACCCCGAGGAGCATCTCCCCGCAAGGATTCCGGCTGAGGTGATGGAGCGCATCCGCAAGATTGATGCTGCCGGATGAGGTGATGCCATTGGTATGCTTTGTCAATGTAAGCGGGGCAGGAATCCTAAGGAGAAACAAAATGTTAGAGACTGAGCTTTGACTTAGCCTATTATTCATATATAGAAGATAGAGACATGAAGAAAGTAGTTGTTGCTTTTTCAGGAGGACTCGATACCTCCTACACGGTGATGAGACTCAGCCAGGAAGGCTGGGAAGTGTATGCTGCATGTGCCAATACAGGTGGCTTCAGTGCTGCTCAGCTTCAGCGCAATGAAGAGAATGCCTATAAGTTAGGAGCCAAGCATTACGTGACACTCGACGTGACGCAGGAATACTATGAGAAATCGCTGAAATACATGATTTTCGGCAACGTGCTGCGCAATAACTGCTATCCCATCTCGGTCAGCTCCGAGCGCATCTTTCAGGCCATTGCCATAGCCCGCTATGCCAAGGAAGTGGGAGCCGATGCCATTGCCCACGGCTCAACGGGAGCGGGCAACGATCAGATAAGGTTTGACATGACCTTCCTCGTCATGGCCCCCGGGGTCGAGATTATCACGCTCACCCGCGATGAGGCACTTTCGCGTAAGGAGGAGGTGGACTATCTGAATGCTCATGGCTTCTATGCCGACTTCACCAAACTGAAGTACAGTTACAACGTGGGCATCTGGGGAACCAGTATCTGTGGTGGTGAGCTTCTCGACTCCGCGCAGGGACTGCCCGAGGAAGCCTATCTCAAACATGTCACCCGTGAGGAGCCCGCAGAACTCAGGATAACCTTTGAGAAAGGCGAGATTACGGCTGTTAACGGCGAGGAGTTCTCCGACAGGGTGAAAGCCATTCAGAAGATTGAGGCCATTGGAGCAACCTACGCCATCGGGCGCGATTGCAATGTAGGCGACACGATTATTGGCATCAAGGGGCGCGTGGGCTTCGAGGCTGCCGCACCGAAGCTCATCATTGAGGCCCACCGCTTGCTCGAAAAGTACACCTTGAGCAAATGGCAGCAGTATTGGAAGGACCAGGTGGCCAACTGGTACGGAATGTTCCTCCACGAAAGTCAGTATCTGGAACCGGTGATGCCCGATATTGAGGCTATGCTCACCTCGTCGCAACGCAATGTAAGCGGCACCGCCATATTGAAGCTGCGCCCGCTGAGCTTTGAGACAGTGGGAGTGGACAGCCCCGCCGACCTTCTGAAGTCGAAGCTCGGCGAATATGGCGAGATGCAGCATGGATGGACGGCTCAGGATGCAAAAGGCTTCATCAAGGTGCTCAGCACGCCGCTGCGTGTGTATTACGGTATCCATCCCGACGAGAAGCGCTGAGGCTGAAAAAAAATATAGTGCGGGCGCAACTTGCAGGCTTCTCTGTCCGTCTCAAAGATAGAGAACTAATGAATTAAGCATTATGTACAGAAAACTAACATTATCCAACGACAAGAAGATTGCAGGGGTGTGCGGCGGTATCGCCGAATATCTCGATGTCGACCCTACGTGGGTGCGGGTGCTCTACGTGCTGCTCACGCTGTTTACGGCTTTCAGTGGCATCATCGTCTACGTCATCTTGTGGTTGATAATGCCCAAAGCTGACAGATGAAATGATAAAAGTAGGTATTGCCGGTGGCGCTGGCTATACGGGCGGCGAGCTCATCCGGATTCTCCTTGGTCATCCCGAGACCGGACTTGTGTTTGTCAATAGCGAGAGCCATGCCGGCGCATTGCTTGCCGAGGTACACGAGGGATTATGGGGCGACACGGACATGCGCTTCACCGATGAGTTGCCTCTGGATGAGGTCGACGTGCTCTTTTTCTGTTTCGGACATGGCAAGAGCGAGGCCTTCCTGCATGAGCATCATGTGCCCGAAAGGGTGAAAATCATCGACTTGGCGCAGGACTTTCGACTGGCTGCGCCCCGGCAATTCCCTGCCGGGGCCTCCAACGCAGAGCTATCACCGCAGTGCCACGATTTTGTCTACGGTCTGCCTGAAATCAACCGCGCAGCCATCGCCAAGGCTCGCCACGTGGCCAACCCTGGTTGCTTTGCCACCTGCATCCAGCTGGCTTTGCTGCCTGCTGCCGCCCTACATTTGGTCAAGGGTTGTGTGAGTGTGAATGCCATTACGGGCAGTACCGGAGCTGGACAGCGGCCGGCTCCGACTACGCATTTCTCATGGCGCAACGGCAACATGAGCATCTATAAGGCTTTCCGTCACCAGCATGTGCCCGAAATCCGACAGAGTCTGGCTCAGGTGCAGGGCTCACTCGATGCCTCCATCGATTTCATTCCTTATCGCGGCGACTTTGCCCGTGGCATCTTTGCTACCGCAGTCATCCATTCCCAAGCCGACCCCGATGTAGTACTTGAGGGCTACCGCAACTTTTATCGCCAGGAGCCCTTCACGCATTATGTCGATGCGCCCATCGACATGAAGCAGGTGGTCAACACCAACAAATGTCTGGTGCATTGTGATTGCATTGACGGTAAGCTGTTAGTCACCTCGTGCATTGACAATCTCCTTAAGGGGGCCGTAGGGCAGGCTGTGGAGAACATGAACCTCATGTTTGGCATCAACGAGCGCACAGGCCTTCAGCTCAAGGCATCGGCTTTCTGAGCCGTCACTCGTCTGAAAAGGCGCCCTCATTCTTTCTTGATAACGACATTCAATTCTATCATCCCTATGGTTTTATTTGATGTATATCCACTATTCGACATTAGTATCGTTAAAGGTAGAGGCTGCAAGGTGTGGGACGACAAAGGGCAGGAGTACCTCGACCTCTATGGCGGCCATGCCGTTATAAGTATCGGTCATTCTCATCCCCATTATGTAGAGATGATGACACGGCAGTTGCAGACCCTCGGTTTCTACAGCAACTCGGTGGTCAATCCCCTGCAGAAGAAATTGGCTGAGCGGCTGGGTAAAGCCTGCGGTTACGACGATTACCAGCTCTTCCTCATCAACAGCGGGGCCGAGGCAAATGAGAACTGTCTTAAGTTGGCTTCTTTCCATAATGGCCGCACCCGCATATTGGCTGCACGAGGCTCCTTCCATGGCCGCACGTCACTGGCCGTGGAAGTGACCGACAATCCCAAGATAACAGCTCCCGTGAACGACAACCGACAAGTGACCTTCCTGCCCCTCAACGACATCAGTGCATGGGAACGTGAACTCTCCAAAGGCGATGTCTGTGCGTGCATTCTCGAATGTATCCAGGGGGTAGGCGGCATCCGCTTGGCCACACCTGAGTTTGCCCAGGCTCTTCAACAAGCCTGCCGGCGCTACGGCACGGTGCTCATCTGCGACGAGATACAGTGTGGTTACGGCCGCAGCGGTAAGTTTTTCGCCCATCAGTGGCTAGGTATCCGCCCCGACCTCATCAGTGTGGCCAAGGGCATCGGTAACGGCTTTCCCATGGGTGCAGTGCTTATATCGCCCGACTTCAAGCCGGTCTACGGTCAGCTCGGCACCACCTTTGGAGGTAATCATCTGGCATGTACTGCCGCTTTGGCTGTGCTCGACGTGATGGAAGACGAGGGCTTGGTGGAGAATGCCCATGAAGTGGGCGAGTATCTCTTGGCCCAGCTACGTGAGCTTATGGCCGAAGAACCCCATATTACGGATGTCAGAGGACGCGGACTGATGATAGGCATCGACTTCGATATTCCCCAAAAGGAGATTCGCCGTAAGCTCATCTTTGAGCGCCACTGCTTCACGGGCTGTGCTGCTGAACACACACTCCGATTGCTTCCGCCACTCTGTCTCACACACGCTGAGGCCGATGACTTTGTATGGCGGTTGAAAGAACTCTTGAAAGAATATCATTAACCCACAGCACCTATGAAGATAACTATTATCGGAGCGGGAGCCATGGGCGGTGCCTTTGCGCGTGGCCTGCTCAAAGGAGAAGTGTTCCGTCCTGAAGACATCACGCTCACTGCTGCCCATGAAGCCACGCTGAGGGCTTTCGAGACTACAGGGGTTAGGCTGACGACCGACAACAGTAGCGCTGTCGACGGTGCTGACATCATTGCCATTGTTGTGAAGCCTTGGGTCGTGAAGGATGTGCTCATAGAGGTAGCCCCCCATCTTGACGCATCGCGTCAAATCCTTGTCAATATGGCTGCATCGGTGAAGGCGGATGACATCTATGGATGGTTGGGCTTCAAGATGCCGCTGTTCCAGGTGATTCCTAATATTGCCATTGCCGTCCGCTCTTCGATGACCTTCATCGTACCAGTGAATGCCGATGATGCGAAGGTCGGGGCGTTGCTCCGTGTCTTCAACGATGTGGGCCGTTCGCTGATCACCGACGAGCGGCATCTCCCTGCAGGAATGGCCCTGGCTTCTTGTGGACTGGCCTACGCCATGCGCTATGTGCGTGCGTCGGCTGAAGGTGGAGTGGAGCTTGGCTTCAAGGCCGACGTGGCTAAGGATATCGTGGTGCAAACGCTCCGTGGCGTGGCCGAACTGTTGCAGGCCAGTGGCAACCATCCTGAAGCTGAAATCGACAAGGTGACTACTCCCGGGGGACTCACCATCCGCGGACTCAACGCCATGGAGGCTGCCGGGTTCACCAATGCCGTTATACAGGGCCTGAAAGCAGGGCTGTAGGACAGCCAGCCGTCATTTCGCATAGCCTGCCACCAAGGGATTGTCCGGCCATCCCTTATCCTCTTATTCTAATGACCGTATATTCCGCCTCTACCTATCACTGATTAGTGGAAAGAGTCAGTGGGTGGGGTGATGTGCATAGAAACCATGAGATGAACAGGGTGAGTACTTGGGGGGATAAAAGCCTTGCTTTCATTCACCTGCTGACACATCAGAGTCGTTTTGCCGATTTCTTTACCCCCTTGAATCATCTATCCTGTCGCACATTGTTGATACCCCTCTCTCCCCTGGATGATATCCTAAATCACCCAAGGGCGATTATATTGTTTCCTTATGATGAATTGATAATCAGCGCGTTTCTTTCCCCAAATATCGTCTGTTTTGTTCTTCGTAACTGTGTGCAGAAGGCTGCGGTTATGATGAAATTCCTTTGTCAAATGTGATAAGAAAAGGTGTCGAGTATGACCTTCTTCCGCATTTTTTACTGATTTTTTTTGGCTAATATCAATATTCTTTGTATTTTTGCATCGTGAACCCTATACGAGCCCAGTAGGATTGCCGTTAGCAATAGCAGAAGTCCGCAATGGGTGGGAAGAGAAACTCACGAGGAGTGTCTTTATAGTGGGAATCAATATATGATAAGGCGTTTACTTGACGCTTTGTTCTTGACGCACTGAAACTTCGCAACTTTCAACCATAGTCAAGGATGAGGTAACGGTAGATGTCCATGGATTGGTATAGACAGTCCTATCGGTGTGCCCATTCTATGGGTATGCTGTTTGACTTTATACTTATCGGCGTGGGCTTCTGCGTTGCTCGTTCAACTATGGTGGGCAATGCGAAGGCCTCAGTGCGTGGAATGAGTAACAGGTACAGACTCCCACGCTTTTTTCGTGTATTCACTCTAAATCTAATATTTAATAGATCATTCTGCGAGTTCTGTATGGTCGATGCGATAGGTGACGTATGGTAAGACATCACAAACCTAATATATTGATTATTATGAACATTAAGTATCTTGCATGCAGTTTGGCAATTACTGTGGGAACGTGGTTGCTGCCCTGTAAGGTGTCGGCTCAGTTCAACTGGCCTTACAAGATTGTAAACGGTGTGGTAAAGACAGAAGTGCCTGTTCGTCCGGTAGGTCAGAAGAGTGCTCTGCTTTTAACTACCCCAAAGCTAAAAGTAGTAAGAGTGGGATTCGTTGGTTTAGGTTGGCGAGGCAGTGAGGCTGTCAGACGCTGGACTTACCAGGAAGGAATTCAGGTTATTGGTCTCTGTGATCATGAGAAGGATCGTGTAGAGAAGGCCAACAATCGCTTACGCCAAGCTGGTCTGCCTCCTGCTGATGAGTATTTTGGTGAGTATGGTTATAAGGCGCTGTGTGAGCGTTCTGATGTTGACCTTATTTATATAGCAACGGACTGGAAGCATCATGTCCCTATTGCAAAATATGCTTTAGAACATGGTAAGAATGTGGCTATAGAAGTGCCAAGTGCTATGAATCTGCACGATTGCTGGGACCTTATTAACCTTTCGGAGCAAAAGCAGCTCCACTGCATGATGCTTGAAAACTGCTGCTATGACTTCTTTGAGCTGAATACGCTCAATATGGCTCAGCATGGGTTGTTCGGCGAGGTTCTGTATGCCTCGGGTGCCTATCGCCATTGGCTTGACAATGGTGAGTACTGGACGGCCTATTGGGGCAATGGACCTGAGGATAAGTTGCACTGGCGGCTCGATTACAATATGCGATTCCGGGGTGATGTCTATCCTACGCATGGTCTTGGTCCTGTAGCACAAGTGATGAATATCCATCGTGGTGACCGTTTTACTACTCTCACAGCTATGGATACAAAAAGCGTGAGGGGAAAGGCCTCAGCTGAAAAGCTCTCCGGAGAGACCGTAGATTTTCGTAATGGAGATATCACGACCACTCTTTTACGGACGGAAAAAGGGAAGGTGATTCAGGTAATGCATGATGTGATGACTCCCCAACCCTACAATCGTATGTATCAAATTATCGGAACTCATGGAATTGCCAATAAGTATCCTTCTGAAGGTTACGCGCTTGATACTGATGGGATGAAGAGGGCAGGCATACAGAAAAGTAGTAATTATCAGGACGGAGAGGTCTATCTGCCTACAGCTGATTTTAATGCCTTGGTGAAGAAATACGAGTCGCCGATGGTAACCAAATATGTGAAGAAGGCAAAGGAAGTCGGAGGGCACGGTGGTATGGACTTCATAGAGGACTCGCGCCTCATCTATTGTTTGCAGCATGGGCTTCCCTTTGATATTGATGTTTATGACATGGCAGAGTGGTGCTGTCTGGCAGAGTTGGGAAGTATTTCGATGGACAATGGATCTCTTCCTGTTGAGGTTCCCGATTTTACCCGCGGTCATTGGCAGGATATCAAAGGTTACCAACATGCTTATGCTCCGGAAGCTGAGGAGGAAATACAGGATAGAGCCAATCATGAATTTACAGTGAAACTTAAGGCTACGGCAGAAAAGCTTTGGAAGCAATACGACACGAAGCATAAGAAGTGAATTACCAACAAGATAGTTATTAACTCAAATCGATTCATTATGAAAGCATTTTTACTTTTGACTGCTTGCCTGTCTGTTATGGCAGCAAGTGCACAGGATTATCAGCAACCTGAATCTGTAGACTTGGGGCTGAGTGTTAAATGGGCATCTTTTAACCTGGGTGCCACCAAGGCTTCTGAGTATGGTAAGTACTATGCTTGGGGAGAAACGAGCACAAAGAGTGCTTATGGCTGGGGTAATTACAAGTATGGCGACGGTGAGGAATTTATAAAGTACTACGATGAGGACGGGCTTACCACGATGTCTTCTGACGACGATCCTGCCACTGTCAATCTCGGAAGTAAATGGCGTACCCCAACATTGGAGGAGTGCAGCGAATTGGTGAAGAAATGCACTTGGGAACTTACGACGGTAGACGATATCAGTGGCTATAAGGTCACCGGACCTAACGGCAATAGCATCTTCTTGCCCATGTCCGGCTGGTTTAATGCAGGGCAAGGCTCGTCGGGATATTATTGGACAAGTACTCTGGCTTTTTACTTTGTCAGTGGCCGATATGCCAAGGCACGGAGCATGTCTTTGCAGTTAAAGACTCCAGCCGGATTCAATAATGACGACCGTTTCTACGGCTATACGATTCGTCCTGTCGATGCCTCGTCAAAGAGCGGTGCAACCATGGCTGTTCCTACGGTTGTCGACTTGGGAGTGAGCGTGAAGTGGGCATCATTCAATGTTGGTGCAAGCAAGCCGTCAGAGGCCGGACTTTACTATGCATGGGGCGAGACGTTCAACAAAACGATGGATGAATTCTCCTGGGAATCCTATTTCTTAGGGGCAAATGCTGATGGCACCACGATGAAGAAGTATAATGAAACTGATGGTTTGGTAACCCTTCAGCCAAAAGACGATGCCGCAAGCGTGAACTACGGTGGTAGTTGGAGAATGCCGACGTTGGAAGAGATAGATGAATTGAGGGAAAAATGCACGTGGTCGTGGGAGACAGTTGAAGGTATGAATGGCTACAGAATCACAGGGACGAATGGTAATAGCATATTCCTCCCGGCTTTGGGCTATTTTGATAAACAACCCGAGGCTGTCAACAATACGGGTTACTACTGGACGAGCTCGCTCGATGTGCGTGAAGGTAAGTACACACAAGCAAGAGCGCTTGGTATCAATTCCGGTAGTAGTTGGAATAATAACGTCAATGACCGTTTCTGGGGATATGGTGTGAGAGCTGTCTTGCCTGTCACTACGGGCATCACAAGTGCCAAGAGCAAAACGGCTGTGGAATCTGCAGTCTATACGCTGTCTGGTGTCCGTGTGAATCCCGGAAAACTGTCAAAGGGTATTTACATTAAGGATGGAAAGAAATTCGTAGTGAAGTAAATTACAGGAGACACACCCCAAAACAATCACGAACTATAATCAGCACATATGAATAAAAGGTTCTATAAGACAATAGTGTGGATGACTTGCTGTCTTCCGGTCGTTGCAATGACCCTGCTAACAGCGGCATGCAGTGATAACGGAAGCAGCACCTCGAACACGCTTTTCAACCCCAAGGAGGATGTTACTATCACAGAATTTAGTCCGGATAGTGGCTCGGTACGCACAAAGATGTTTATCTATGGTAAGAATTTTGGTACCGATAAAACAAAGATTACCGTTACTATTGGAGATAAGAGCGCCAATGTAATAGGCTCTGATGGTGAATGCGTTTACTGTATGATTCCCTCTCGCTGTGATGGTCCGGTTGCTGTTTCTGTCACTGACGGTGTAACCACCAAGACGGCTACATCAGCAAACGCCTTCAAGTATATTTTTAAACCGGTTGTGCGCACCCTGATTCGAAATGTGGATCAATATGGAAAGTCTTCCATGAAAGATGGCCCGTTTGAGGAAGCTGGCTTGGTGAACCCCTATTGGCTGACCATCGATCCGAAGGATCCCAGCAAGTTGTTCTATCTTGAGTGGGGAACCAATGTGCGCTTGATAGATTTGAAGAACAAGACGGTCTCTACATGTATTCCAAGTGGCGCTGGGGGTATGAACCGCCCCAGTTCCGCATGCTGGACTAAAAGCGGGGACACACTGTTGATTTCTAATGGCTCGGGTACCGAAAATGAAAATTCTATTGCTGTGATGTATCTCACGCGTGCCTCACAGTTTAAGACCGTGCGTACGTTGGCTACGACAATCATGTGTAATAGTGTGGCGGTTAATCCCGTAGATGGAGAAATCTTCTATATGAGTGGTTCTAATGCTCGTGTCTTTCGTTATAACAGAAAGACCCAAAGTGGTGACCTGATAGGCTCTTTTAGAGTTCTTGGTCCAAATTTCAGGATGTTCTTCCATCCTTCAGGTAAATGGATGTATCTGTTCGATGAATATCACGGTTACATCGCAAAATCTTTTTATGATTTCAAGACCAAGACCTTGGAGCCTCCAATCTTCTTTGCTGGGAATTTCTCGCAACAAGGTTATCAAGATGGTGTAGGTACTGATATCCGTTTTAGCTGGGGGTATCAAGGTGTTTTTGTGAAGAATCTTCAATATGTGCGTGAGGCCCGTGAGGATGTTTATGATTTCTATATTACCGATTCTGGAAATGACTGTATTCGTATTCTAACACCTGATGCTCGAATGACTACTTTCGCAGGTCGTGGAAGCACATCACTTGATGGCTCAACAAAAGGACTTGTCGATGGGGACCTGAGAAAGGAAGCACGGTTTAACTGGCCCGATGGCATTTATTATGATGATGTAAATAACATCTTCTATATTGCCGACTACTACAATCATGCTCTTAGATATATAAATATGTCAGAATAATAGCAAGCCCATGAAATATTATTTGTTAACTCTCTTGTTCCTATTTCTGTCACTTGCTGGGAATGCCCAACAGATGGAGGTAACTGGAACAGTACTTGATGACCACAAGGAGCCACTTATTGGAGCCAATGTCACAATAAAGAATCAACCAGGTATCGGCAGTGCCACAGATATAAACGGAAAATATAAAATTAAGGTCAGCAAATATTCTACTTTGATTTTTTCCTATGTGGGCTACGAAACCCAGGAAATATTGGTTAAGGACAAGAATGTAATCAATGTAGTCTTAAAGGAGTCGAAGCAGAGCTCGCTTGATGAAGTGGTGGTTACCGGTATGGGCGCTCAAAAGAAGCTCACCGTTACCGGAGCTATCACCAATGTGGAAGTAAGCCAGTTGCAGGCTAATCCCACAGCCAGCTTGGTCAACTCTCTTGCTGGTAATGTGGCTGGTGTAATGGCCAGACAGACTTCAGGACAGCCCGGAAAGAATATCTCGGAGTTCTGGATTCGGGGTATATCTACTTTTGGAGCCAATACAAGTGCCTATGTGTTGGTCGACGGTTTCCCTCGTGACATCAATGATGTGAATGTTGAGGATATAGAATCGTTTTCTGTTCTAAAGGATGCCTCGGCTACTGCTATTTACGGTGATAAAGGTGCCAATGGTGTGGTGCTTATTACTACTAAACATGGCAAAGCCGGAAAGGTTGATATCTCTGCCAAGGTGGAAGGCTCGTGGAATACTCGGACTTTTACTCCTAATGTGATAGAGGGGAATGAATACGCTCAACTCATTAATGAGGCTCGTATTACGCGTAATCAGGAGCCGATATATTCGGCAGAGGAACTGAATATATTAAAAAGAGGATTAGACCCCGACCTTTATCCCAATGTGAATTGGAAAGATGTGTTATTGAAGACTGGTGCTCCTACATATCGTGCTTCGGTAAATGTGAGTGGAGGCGGTACTACTGCACGATATTATGTTTCAGCCAGCTTTATTGATGAAAAAGGAATGTATAAAACTGACGACGCATTGGAAGACGATTATCCGACGAATGCTGACTATCGTGTGCTGAACTATCGCTTAAACACTGACTTGAATATCACAAAGACCTCAGTTCTGAAGGTTGGAGTGGCAGGAAGGCTTTCGAAACAGAATATGCCAGGACTGCAGAACGGAACCAATATTTGGAGGAATATGCTGTACACGTCGCCTGTGCAACAGCCCATAGTGTATTCCAATGGCTATGTCCCGTCAGCGTGGGGAGGTGAATGGATGAATCCCTGGGTTGCTTCAACTCAGACTGGATATGCAGATACGTGGCAAAATAATATTCAGACAAACGCTACATGGGAGCAAAATTTTGACTTCATAACAAAAGGGCTTACAATGACTGCTAATATAGGATACGATATTTCGAACAATAACTACATAGCACGTTTGATGTTGCCAAATGTCTGGAAGGCAGAAAGAAACAGAGACTCTCAGGGTAACCTTATTTTTACTCATATCGATGGCCCCCAGCAAATGCATCAGACATCGAGTGCTACGGGGCGTAAGAAAGAGTTTGTTGACGTTTGGCTCAACTATCAGCGGACATTGGCCAAGTTGCATCACATTGGTGGAACGCTGAAATTCAACGCCGACTCTGAGGAACGCACAGATAATGTGGGCACTGATGTCAAGGAAGGTATTAGCCGGCGGCACGAAACGCTTGCAGGACGAGCAACTTATAATTTTGCTTACAAGTACTTTATAGATTTCAACTTCGGTTATACCGGTTCTGAGAATTTTGCTAAAGGCCATCAGTGGGGATTCTTCCCAGCGTACTCAGTGGCCTGGAATATTGCCGAGGAGAAATTTGTCAAGGACCATGTGTCGTGGCTGAATATGTTTAAGATTAGATATTCCTATGGTAAAGTTGGTGACGACAATATTGGTGCACGTTTCCCTTACCTGTATACTCTCGGCGTAAGTAACAGCATATATGATTGGGGAGATTTCGGATTTACGAATGCTTACCAGCAACTCTACTATACTCAAATCGCTTCACGCAATGTTACTTGGGAAGAAGCCAAGAAGAGAGATTTAGGAGTTGACCTGTCGCTCTTTAATGATAAGTTTGTTATTACGGCCGATTATTTCAATGAATTCCGTAGTGGTATTTATTATCAGCGTAATCATCTGCCGGATATGATCGGATTGGAGAGTAAGCCAACAGCAAATATAGGCCGTGTTCACTCTACGGGTATAGATGGTAATTTCACCTTCAGACAAGATATTGGAAAGGTGAAGCTTACAGTGCGTGGTAACTGGACGTACAGCAAGAATAAAATTCTGGCTATTGACGAGGAGAACAATGCCTATCCTTATCTAATGTACACAGGGCATAGAGTAGGACAGATTTGGGGATTGAAGTCGTTGGGACTCTTTAAGGATTGGGAGGATATCAAGAATAGTCCTAAACAAACTTTTGGCTCATATATGCCTGGTGATATTAAGTATGCTGATGTTAATGGTGATGGCGTTGTAAACAGTCTCGATACTGCTCCTATTGGTGCTACAGCTCGTCCAAACCTTATTTATGGTGTGGGTATGTCGGTACAGTGGAAGGGAATTGATGCTAATATTCACTTTCAAGGTGCAGGTAAGTCTTCGTTCCTAATTAACGGTGCCAATGTCTACGTGTTTAATAACGGTGATTGGGGAACCCCGTTCACAGATTTAGTTCACTCGAATCGATGGATAAGTTCCGAGATTTCTGGCACCAAGGCAACTGAGGATCCGAATGCTTCCTATCCCCGCCTTAGCTATGGTGGAAACGCAAATAATTATCGTGCATCAGATTATTGGATTCGGGACGGACGGTACTTGCGTCTGAAAACATTGGAGATTGGCTATTCTTTCCCTAAGAGCATGATGACAAAACTTCACCTATCGGGGGTTAGAGTGTTCTTCATAGGTACAAACTTACTGACCTTCTCGAAATTCAAGATGTGGGATCCCGAACTTGGCAGTAGTACCGGAACGGAGTATCCGATTGCCAAAACACTTACACTGGGACTTAATGTTAACATTTAATGAAGAAGACGATGAAATTAAGAATGTCATTTGTTGTGTGTTCCCTGTTTGGGTTGCTTTGCCTTACTTCATGCAATGACTACCTGGATACAGAGAAATACTTTAAGGATAGACTGACCATGGAGAAGGCTTTTGCGGAAAAGCCTTATGTAGAGCAATGGCTCGCGCATGCCTATAGTTTCCTGTTGGTTCAGAATGGTGACGTTTGCAATTTTTCTGAGGATCCGCATAATTTTGCTGATGACATTTATTATGGTGCATCCGCAGGATATCATAACGAAAAAGTGGTGAGCTATGCAAACTTTAAAAATGGACGTTACAATGAGGACGACTATAATGAAAACTGGGCCATGTGCTATAAAGGCATACGGCAGGCATCAGAATTTTTAAAGTACATAAAGTATAACAAAGACCTGACAGCGGATGAGATTGAGGATTACAAGGGACAGGCTTATTTCCTGAGAGGTTACCTTTATTGGTTGCTGTTGAGAAAGTATGGTCCTGTACCCATTATTGAAACGCCGGACGGTGAACTTGATTATACTCAGAGTGATGCAGCTTTAAGTTCACCCCGTAATACATACGATGAATGTGTCGACTATATCTGTCAACAGATGATAGAGGCTGCTAAGCGCCTTCCTCTAAAGCGCGATGCGCTGAATATCGCGCGTCCTACACGAGGGGCGGCTCTCGCAACGCGTGCTAAGGCACTTCTCTATGCTGCCAGTCCTTTGATGAATGGTAATAAAGATAACTATGCCAAGCAATTAACGGATGATAAAGGTCGACAGCTCTTAAATGCGGAATATAATGAGGAAAAGTGGGCGAAAGCCGCAGCTGCCTGCAAAGATGTCATCGACCTCGGAGTTTACGAAATTTATGTCACAGGGACGAATATGGTAGGAACTTCAGATTTCCCCAAGACAATAACTCCTCCCTATAATGCAGAATTCTCGAATAAGGAGTGGCCCAATGGATGGGCGAACATAGATCCGTATCTGTCTTATCGAGCTGTTTTTGACGGAGAGTTGATAGGTTCTTCAAATCCGGAAATCATATTTACACGCGGAACCAATGGAAACAATCAGACAACACGTGGACTGTTATGGATGATTTATTATATGCTTCCCAAATTTGCTGGTGGCTTCAATACAATTGGAGCAACACAAAAGCAGGTGGATGCCTATTATATGAATGATGGAACGGATGTGCCCGGCAAGGATAAGGAGATTGGTCGGGGAGACGGCAGTGAACGTCCTGCTGGGTTTACCACATCCCAAGATGTAAAGGAAGGGAAATATGCTCCGTTGTGTGCTGACGTGTCTTTGCAATATGCTAACCGCGAGCCTCGTTTCTATGCTACTATTGCCTATAATGGCTGTTTCTGGCCATTATCCAACGCCAAACAAGCGGATCATCGTAATTATTATTCATGGTACTATCGCGGTGGTCACAATGGATTTGATGAAGGTTATAACAACGGTGAAGACTGGCTTCGTACAGGTATAGGATTCAGAAAGTATGTTCATCCTTTCGATACGAATGATGCAAACAGCTACGAAGAGAAAGTGTTCAAGACAGAGCCTGCCATTCGCTATGCCGATATCCTATTGATGTATGCCGAGGCACTCAATGAGCTGACTAAAGGTTATCAAGTGGCATCCTGGGATGCTTCTAAAACTTATGATATTTCACGTAGCATCGATGAAATTAAGAAAGGTATTCGGCCTATACGCATTCGGGCTGGACTACCTGATTATAGCGATGATACCTATGGAGATGCTGCCAGGCTCCGAGCCAAGATAAAGAGAGAACGTCAGATAGAACTTGTTGGAGAAGGTCAGCGTTACTACGATCTTAGAAGATGGAAGGATGCTCCTGTTGAGGAGTCGCTGCCTATTTATGGCTGCAATGTAATGATGACTTATCAACAAAAGGAGTTGTTCCACTCCCCCGTGGTGGTAACCCAATTCCCAACGACCTTCAGCGACAAGATGTATTTCTGGCCGTTGCCCAAGAGCGAGCTTAAACGTAATCTTCGTCTCACTCAAAATCCCGGTTGGCAAACTTATGATTAAAAGACTGATTAGTATGAAAAAACTTATATATTTTCTTTCGACAATACTGACTTTGGTCATCACTTCTTGCAATGATGAATGGACTGATGAGCTGTATGAAAACTATGTGTCGTTCAAAGCTCCTCTCAACGATCTTGGTCTGACTAATGTTTATGTGAAATATCAGTCGGGTGGTAAGTCTACTTACAACCTGCCGGTTATTGTGAGCGGAACCAACGCTAATGAAAGTGAGATAACAGCTCAAGTGGCTTTAGACCCCGACACTTTGGCTAGTCTCAACTATGATCGTTTCCAAAACCGGAAGGAGTTTTACTATACCCTTATGGCTGATTCGCTTTATAGTATTCCAGACATGACGGTAAAGATACCTGCAAGAGCGCGTGAAGGATTACTTCCGATAAACTTTAATTTCCACAATATAGACATGTTCTACAAGTGGGTGCTGCCATTGACCATTGTAAGTGGGCCTGGCTGCACACCACATCCCAGAAAGAACTATAAGAAGGCAATACTAAGAGTAATCCCGTTCACGGATTTCTCGGGTACTTATCAGTCGACCAATATGAATGTCTATCTAAAAGGTAGTACAAAGAACCCCTTTGCAGTGAATACACGTCAGGCATATGTGGTTAACGATAGTACAATCTTCTTCTATGCGGGATCCATCACTGATGATGATGTGAATAGGTATGTCTATAAAATCTACGTTACATTCAATCCCGATAACACCTTGACGGTGACCGCTGCAAACTCTGGAATCAACTTCAAACTGAATAGTCCGGCTACCTATAGTGTAGATTCTCATATGGATGAGAAGGTTCCCTATCTGATGTTTAAGTATGTACAACTCAATCTTGACTACTCATTTGATGACATTACTTCGCTTCCTGGTACGGCAATTGGCTATGAGGCACGAGGAAATATGACGATGGTGAGGAGAATCAATACCTTAATTCCAGATGAGGAACAGGCTGTAGATTGGGGAGAATAGTTGCTAAGTGATAGGTCTCGACTCTGAAGAAGAGTCGGGACTGACAAATAACATCGATGAAATGAATTTGTTAAATCTGTTAGGCAGGACTTTATTGCTATCCTTTGTGGCGCCTTTGTGCATAATTGGTCAAGAGGACAGTGAGATAGCTCATGTGCTATTTAATGAACATGTGCTTGACAAAAGCAACATGACCATACTCACTACAGCCTCTACTGAAGTGCAGAATGGAAAGACGGCTTGGGCTTTAGTTCCAAAAGTGGATGGCGCCAATCGTCTAAGGTGCTGCATTAAAGACAATGTGCTCTATAATCCAGCTGCCGGCACTAAGTTGTTGGTAGAGGTTTCC
>ONMG01000013.1 GCA_900318855.1 uncultured Prevotella sp. | reverse complement strand
ACGGCTTTGCTCTGAAGGACTATTTCAATGCTTTTACCCGTCATTTCAATGCGCTCACGGGCAGTGTGGGCGGCGTCTACACGCTGGGGCAGCAGCATTTCCGGGTCAATCTGTCCAGAGGCTATCGGGCTCCCAATCTGAGTGAGCTCAGTGCCAACGGCGAGCATGAAGGCACGTTCCGTTATGAGCTTGGCGACAATCAGCTGAAAGCTGAACACAGTTGGCAGGTGGACGCCGGATGGGACGTCACTTCTCGGAAAGTGAAGGCGGAGCTCTCGCTCTTTGCCAATTTCATTGATAACTACATCTATACGCGCCGTACTGACCGTCGGGTAGAGCAGTTGCCCGTCTATCAGTATGCCCAGGGCAATGCCCGTCTGCTCGGAGGTGAGCTGTCAGTGGATGTCCACCCTGTGGAGCGGTTGCACATAGCTAATAGTTTCAGCTATGTCGATGCTGTGCAGTTGCACCAGCCGCGCTCCACCAAATACCTGCCAATGACGCCGGCTCCAAGGTGGAATCTCGACGTGCGTTACGATGTGATTCGGGATGGGCGTCTCTTCAATAACCTTTATGTCCGTGCAGGCTCCGAGTGCTATCTCAGGCAGAATCATTATTATAGCGACAACCACACAGAGACTGCTACACCGGGATATATGCTGCTGTCGGCCTCGGCAGGCACAGACATTCGTCTTCACGGCCGTCGTTTGCTCACGTTGAGTCTCATAGGCACCAATCTTGCTAATCGGGCTTATCAGAGTCATCTGAGTCGACTGAAATATGCCGACCGCAATGAAGTAACCGGAAGAGAGGGTATCTACAATATGGGACGCAATGTCACACTCAAGCTGACTGTGCCTATTGCGTTCTAACTCTATAAACGAATAGGAGGTAAACACCGACTGTAGGTGCTAACCTCCTATTCTTGTTTTCTGTCTTATAATTTCGAAAGTGCGGTGTCGTACACCCAGCAAAAGGCAGCGGGAAGCTCTCTCTCGAGAAACTTCCCGCTGCTTGCGTTAAATGGGTGGGGGGTGGGACTCGAACCCACGACATTCAGAACCACAATCTGACGCTCTAACCAACTGAACTACACCCACCGTGTTGAGTCACTCTCCTGCCGGAAAGCGGTTGCAAAGGTACGACCTTTTTTCTATACTGCCAAATTTTAAGGTGATTATTTTCAAGAAATATGCCCGTTGGCCTTCGGGAGGCAGTTCTCGTCGGTCAGCGGGCATCGATTTCCTTATTTTGCCGGACCTTGTGTGCTCGTGGGAGCTTTCGAGGCCGGAGCCTGTGCGTCCTGAGCCGGAGCCTGCTGTGCACCTTGTGCAGGAGCCTGCTGGCTTGCATCGAAGCCCGGAGTATTGCTCGGGTTCGTGGTTTCGGTCTGAGTGGCCTGCTGCTCAAGCACGCTCTGGTCGGTGCTTGCCGTCGGAGCTACATATGCGCACACCACGCTGAACACCACCATCACGATGGCCAAAGCCCAAGTGGCATTCTCTACGAAGTCGTTGGTGCGTCTGACACCCATGATGGCGTTCGACGACGAGAAGTTGGAGGCCAGGCCTCCTCCCTTTGATTCCTGTATCAGCACGATACCTATCATCAGTATCGATGCGATGACGATGAGTACTACGAATAAAGTGTAAACCATATTAATTATTTAATTTATTGTTTATGATCAATTTCTCCAGGAAGCGCATCTGGTCGGCATAGTAGACGTTCTTCTGCGGATAGTTCTGTCGCAGGTTGCGGATTATCTCGAGCGCCTTTTCATACCGTCCTTGCTTGATGTATATCTTTGCCAGCGTCTCGGTGAAATAGCCGGAGTCGCTCTGCTGTGAGGATTCGCTGTCATCGGTCATTTCGGGCACGTATTCCGGCTCGTCCTTGAGTGTTATCTTGCCCGAATCGTTGTTGATGAAGTCGTCGATGAGGCTCTGCCCCTTCATCTGCGGCGCTTCGTCTGTGCCTCCATTCTTGTCGTCCTCCCCACTCTCCAGCAGATAGGCCACGTAGTCGTAGGCTGCATCAGCCGGTGTCGGCTTTCTTTTTTTGCTCTTGTCCTCTTCTTTTTCCGGTATGGAGCTGAGGAAGTCGTCAATGAGCGATATGGTGCGATCGCCGGCCTTGGTTTTGTCCTGGGTATGCTTCTCTGTATGGCGCAGCTGATAATGTGCGGCCTCTATGAGATTGAATATCTTTCGTCTGTCGGTGATGTAGATAGCCGAGCGCCGAAGCTCCTCGTCGAAGGTGGCATCGTGAAGCAGATAGAGGTTCTGAAGCAGCAGCAGGCGGGCGGGTTGCACGCAGGGGTGCAGGGCCAGGTAACTCCTCAGGTCGTAGAGTGTTTCCTTGTCCAGTTGCTCCGGATGCTGTATGAGTCTTGCCAAGTCCATGTCTGGTATAGCCTACCTTTTCTTTAAACCTTATATTATAGTTGACAACGCGTCAGCTGACCTACCAGTTGGCCACGGTCGCATTGAATATCTGGTCGACAATGTCGTCGATAATCTGCGATACGAGCGTCTCTTGCACTGCGCTGAGGCTCTGCGTGGTATCGTAGGTCTTGGCGCTGGTGAACTGCTGCTCGAAGTCTTGCTTGTGGTTCTTGTTGTTCGTGAACCTGACGTTGACTGTCACCGAGAGTTCCGTCTGTGCAGCATAGCCTTCGCTGGATACCGACTTGTTGCGTTGCGAGTATTGTGTTATCTCGCCCTCTATCTTCAGGTCGCCGTTGCGCTTCACTTGGATGAGCTTAGTGTGGTCGGCGAACTTGTTTCTGAGTTTGTTGTTGAACATGGGGCCCATCGGTCCCCACACGTAGCTGCTTCTGATTGGGAAGTCCTTTATCTCAATGGTCTTGGTGAGGTTGTAGTCGATGCTGGCTCCATTGAACTTATAGTTTACGGAGCAGGCAGCGAAGGCCACAGCCAGCAGGCAGAGCATCAACGCTGCTGGCAGCCGGTGGGCTCCGGCTAAGCTCACGCGTTGGCCAAGCCATGCGCGGAGGCTGTGGTTGTTATTTGGTCTTCTCACTGCTGTCGTTGTTGTCGAGTCCGTATTTCTTGATTCTCCGGTAGAGCGTTCTGTCTGAAATGCCCAGTTCCTGGGCTGCCTTCTTTCTGTTGCCCGCATTGCGTTCAAGGGCTTTCTCCACCATCTGTCTGCCGAGATTATCGAGGTTGAGGCTTTCGGGCTCGGCGGCTATTTCCTCGGCATCGGCCTCCTCCGATTTGGGCTGAACATCAATGCTACTGCCCGTTGTCACCGATGGCAGCTTGTCGGCACTGATAGGTGAGAGAGCACTGCCATAGAGATTGGCTGTGGCTTGACTGATGTCGCGAGCGTCGTCGAGCTGCTTGCGCAGGCTCGTCATGTCGCGCCGCAAATCGGCCACGTTGCCCCGGAGCTCATATAGTATCTTGTAGAGCATCTCGCGCTCACTCTCATAAGAGTGCTGCGTGTTGCCACCAATAGTGGCGAGCTCTGTGCTCTCCTGGTCCTGAGGAATATACATGGACAGTGTCTGAGCGTCGATGACGCGTTTCTCGCTGAGCACCGACATCTGTTCGGTGATGTTCTTCAGCTGCCGCACGTTACCCGGCCATTTGTATTTCAGCATGAGCTGCTTTGCCTGGTCGTCGAGCGTTATCTTGGGGAGGTGATACTTCTCGGCCATCTGCAGGGCGAAGAGCCTGAAGAGCAGCAGGATGTCCTCGCCGCGGCTGCGAAGTGGCGGCATCTGGATGGGGATTGTGTTGAGCCTGTAATAGAGGTCCTCGCGAAACCGTCCCTCGCTGATGGCCTTGCGCATGTTGACATTGGTAGCAGCCACGATACGCACGTCGGTCTTCATTATCTTCTGTCCGCCCACACGGATGTATTCTCCTGTCTCGAGCACTCTGAGCAGCCGGGCCTGAGTGGCCATCGGCAGTTCGCCCACCTCATCGAGGAAGATGGTACCTTTGTTGGCCGTTCCGAAATAGCCTTCGCTCTCGCCGATAGCACCCGTGTAGGAGCCTTTCTCATGTCCGAAGAGCTCGCTGTCGATAGTGCCCTCGGGAATAGAGCCGCAGTTGATGGCGAAATACTTCTCCCTTCGGCGCGGGCTGTTGTCGTGGATGATGCGCGGAATGATTTCCTTGCCCACTCCGCTCTCGCCGATAATGAGCACCGACAGATCGGTCGGTGCCACCTGCAATGCCACGTCGAGGGCGTGGTTGAGCGCATCGCAGTTGCCCACGATGTTATAGCGCTGTTTGACACTTTGCAGTTTAGATGTATCCATTAGTCGGCAAAGTTAATCATTTTATTTGATATAGCTTCAGGAATTGCTATCTATTTTCTTTGGGGCAGCAAAGCGGGGGCGGTCGCTCTCGTCCCTCTTCTCCTTATAGAGCTTCTTCAGCGGGTTGGCCAGTGGCTCATCGTATTCCATACGGTGGCGGTAGATGTCGACAGCAAGGTAGATGGCGTGGCGCAGGGCGAGGGGGTCGGCCACTCCCTTGCCTGCATTCTCGAAGTCGGCTTCACCGGTGGGGGCGGTGCGCACGATGGAGAGGCCGGAGGTGAAGAGGGTGCTGCAGTCTGTGGTCAAGGTGGCGAAGGGAGCGAGCCCCTGGTCGTCGTACATGGCCATCACGGCATCGAAATGCTCGAAGAGGCCGTCACCGAAGAATTCCTCGGCTGCATAGGGGCCGAAGGCATTGATGTCGGCCGAGGCCAGCTCGCCGATGGCGGGAGCGATGATGTTGTCTTCCTCCTTGCCGAAGCTGCCGTCGCCGTTGCGTGGGTTGAGGGCCAGGATGGCAATGCGGGGATTGGAGATGCGGAAGTCGCGGCGGAGCGACTTTTGGAGTGTGGTGACTGTTTCCACGATGAGCTCCTTGCTGATGGTGGATGCCACCTCCTTGAGCGGAATCCGCGTGGTGGCGAGAGCGAGTCTCAGATATTCATTGGTGAGTATCTGCATCGACTGGCCTTCCTCATCGAGACTGGCCTCGATGTAGCGTGTCTGACCGGGGAACTTGAAGTCGGCTGTTGTAAGGTCGGCGCCGTTGAGGGGCAGCGTCACGAGCACGTCGTAGTCACCCTGTCTGAAGTCGGTCATGGCGCGGTCGAGCGCCTTGAGTCCGGCCAGCCCCGACTCTGGTGTGGGCTGACCCAAGTCTACCTTTATTTCGTCGTCGAAGGTGGTGAGGAGGTTCAGTTTGTCCTCATGTGCCTCTTCGGCCTTGCTGATGATGCTAAAGTTAGTCTCCGTGCCGAGGGCCTTGCGGTGATAGGCTGCCACCTTGGGTGAACCATAGATGATGGGGGTGCACAGGTCGAACATCGTCGGCTCATCGAAAGCCTTGAACAGGAGTTCGTAGCCGGTGCTGTTGGTGTCGCCATGGGTGATGGCTACGCGGATTTTTCTTTCTTGCATAATAGTGAGTGCTTATATTGATGATGGCAGCTGCGAGAGCTGTCGGAGAATGTTCAGTTATGATGGGCCTGATGCCGGATGGCCTCAATCTTGCGGCTGGTGCTCAGCAGACCGCAGGCCGCGAAGATGTCCTCCCCACGGCTGGCGCGGATGGTGGTGTAGATGCCGTGAGCTGTGAGATAGTCGCGCAGTGACTCCATCTTCTCTTCGCCGGCACCATGCAGCGGCACATCTGGGATGGGGTGGAAGCGGATGAGATTGATGCGGCAGTCCAGACCTTGAAGTAGCTTGACGAGGGCGCGTGCATGAGCGGTCGAGTCGTTGATACCGCCGAAGACGATGTATTCGAACGAGAGCCTCCGCTGGTGGGCGAAATCGTAGTTGCGCAGCAGGTCCACAATCTCGGTGATTGAGAATCCCCGTTCGGCGGGCATGAGTTCGGCGCGCTGCTCGGGGATGGGAGAGTGCAGGCTGATGGCCACCTGGCAGTCGCTTTCCTCAAGGAATCGCTTCAGCTTTCCCCTGATGCCTACGCTGCTCACCGTGATGCGCTTCGGGCTCCAGGCGTAGCCCCATGGGGCCGTGAGCACCTTGGTGGCGCGGAGCACGTTGTCGAGGTTGTCCATGGGCTCACCCTGCCCCATGAAGACAATGTTGGTGAGTTGTTCGCGTCCCGGCACCGAGTAGATTTGGTTGAGGATGTCGGCAGCCGACAGTGCCCCTTCGAAGCCCTGTTTGCCCGTCTGGCAGAAGAGGCAGTTCATCTTGCAGCCCACCTCGCAGGATACGCACAGCGTAGCCCGCTCGCCTTCAGGGATGAAGACGGTCTCCACTTGCTTCCCGTCGCTTGTGGGGAAGAGATATTTCACCGTGCCGTCTTTGGAGTGCTGTGCGTCGACGGGCTTCCGGCAGCCGATGGTGTAGTGCTCGGCAAGGCGCTGGCGGTTGACTTTCGAGAGATTGGTCATCTCGTCAATGGAGCTAACATGCTGGTCGTAAAGCCATTTGGCCATTTGCTTGGCCGTGAACGAAGGCATACCCAAAGCGGCAGCCACACCGCGAAGTTCGTCGAGCGTCATCCCTATCAGCGGGGTCTTGCTATTTTCCATGCTTCTCTGTCGTCATTTCATTCTGTAGGCAAAGTTAGTGCAAATGGGTGGAATATCAAAATCAAAAGCGAAGTTTTTGCTTTTGATGGCCGCGCGTACCACCAGTCTCGACGCATGCTGTGAAGGGTGGATGTCGCTCTGCGCCTGCTCTTCCTCACTCCGACGTCGTGCTTTTCCTCCCTGTGGT
>ONMG01000043.1 GCA_900318855.1 uncultured Prevotella sp. | reverse complement strand
TCCGCACTGGCCGAGTGGCAGCTCACCAACAAGCAGCTTCAGCAGGCCGACGCCACAATGAAAGAAGCCTTCAAGAAGGTGAGCAACAAGGATGAAGTGCACTATGAATACGCCCGTCTGATGATGCGGCAGCAAATCTACGCCCCCGATTCCACCTTTACGTTGTGGACGCTCGACAAGGCACTCTCGGAGGCCGAGGAAGCCTACAAAATAAAGGCACTGCCTGCCTATCAGCATCAGCAGGCACAGATTCTTTTTACCAAGGGCGACTTCAAGAAGGCCCTCGACCTATACAACCTGCTCACAAAGACCGACGCCCGGGGAAGTGAGCTCTATTACGAGATTGCCCAATGCAAGACACAGCTCAAACTGCCTCAGACTGAGGTTCTGGAAGCACTCGACAGTGCGGTGGCACTCTGCCCTCGTCCACTCACCAATATCTCAGCTCCCTATTTCCTTGCCCGAGGCTCAATCTACAACGATATGAAGCAGTATCGGGCCGCACTGAAAGACTACAACCAGTACGACACGCTGATGCTTGGTCGTGCCACAGCCGACTTCTATGAGGCGCGCTACAAAGTAGAGATTCAGGTCCACCAGTTCCAGCAGGCTCTCAACGACATTGCCCACGCCATCTATCTCAATCCCCAGGAGCCGCTCTATCTTGCAGAGATGGCCTCACTCGAACTGCGAGTGTCAAGGTTCGAAGAGGCTGTACAGACTGCAGATCTCTGCCTGAAGCTCGACCCCAAAGCCGCCGACGCCTATCTCATCAAAGGACTGGCTCTGATAGAACTGAAGAAAAAAGATGAAGGTATCGCAGCATTGCAGAAAGCTCAAGAACTCGGAGACTCACGTGCGGAGGCATATATCAAGAAATACAAGTAAGCAGAAAGCTCTACTCCCCTATAGTTTGACAACCATTTAAAATGACGGCCACATGCCGCTCCTCTGGCAGGATGTGGCCGTTCGCTTTCGGGGGCTCGGCCCATCTCCAGCCGGCAGCATCTGCGGTTGCCAGCAGTATGGCGCGGAAGCTAAGACCGGGGAATAGTCTCAGTATCTGCTGCATAGCAATAGACTTCACGGTTATTCCACACAAATGGCGAGAGGCGCCCTCACTAAACCCAAGTTTAGAAAGGGTGCCTCTCACGCTTTGTATCAATAGTCAGGGAGCTACCTCTTTAGCTGTTCTTAACGCTCATGCTCAACCGTCCGTCGTAAGCGATGACTATGTTCACATTGTAACTCATCTGGCTGTCGGGCATGGCAAGCACGGCATAGAAATGAATGCCGTCCGAAGCGGCATGCTCCAGGATGATGTCGCTCAGGACACTGCTTTCAAGGAAGTCGGCGGGGACATACCTGCGGAAATCCTGCTTATGGAAGTCGCGAGAGAATATCCGCTGTGCCCCCTTGTACACATTGACGTTGACTATGTTGTCGTGGTAGACGTTATCGACCTCCACCCCATCGTCATTATACGTTGCCTTTATCACCTTGAAAGTGGTAGGGTTGACTTGGACATAGCAATGGAACGCTTCGTTGGCATTGTTCACCACTGAGTCGCGCTTGATGAGCGTGTTTTGGTTGAGCGCTACGGGACGCTTATGCCTAAAGAGCAACAAATCATTTCGGTCACTGCTCTTCTCCAGTTTCACGACGTCGCCGGCCTGATTGCGGAATTCAAAGAGATGAGGCGCCTGCTTCAGAATGGGATACTTAGTGACATTGGCCCCATGGAGCACTAAGGTGTCGTGCACGATTTGGAAGTAGACGGGCTGACTCGTGGAATCCGGGTAGAAGATAGTATCCCCCTTCGCCATGAAAGCCACGCTTTCCTCGTCGTCGTTCACCCAAACGCCCTGCAGCATCCGCTTGGCAGCACGGTCCTCCCTAACGGCGCCCGGTTGGGTGCCTGCTTTCTTGCATGATGCCAAGGCCAATATGGCAAAGACTACGATAATAATGTTCGTTCTCATATCTTTGGCTATAAGTAGACTGTTGGTCAAATGTTATTTTTAGCTTCTGCTATGGTGGCTACTGTAGCTGCTGTCGGGTAGTGTAGACATAGTTGAACCTTCCCCCGGGAGCGGTGTCGCCATTGACGTAGAAGTCCATGATGTCGCCCTCCTTCTGCATGTTGTCATTCCATTTAAATTCTATGTTGATATCGCCGTGCCCAATGCCGAGACAGTCTCTCGGTATGGCAATGGCAAGTTGGGATCCATGAGAGTAGAACTTTACCTTTGCTGCTTCTTGCCACATCCAGATGCCTTGTATATTCTTTTCGAGCACAGCCTTGCTTCCTTTGGGACTCACGCGGTTGACAACGTAGTCATACCCGTTCCATCCTGTAGTCTTATCGCGGTCAGCGTCAATAAACAGTTGCATCCAGTGCGGCCCGTCAGGAGCCGAAAGTTTCTCGGCTGTCTCGACATAGAAGTAGATGTAATCCCTGTCGCGGGCAACCTTTGCTCCGATAATGTCGTTGCGTCCGGAATTATTTACGTAGTATTGGTCACAGTAGCCCCTGGCATTGCGGTGCATAGTGTTGCCTTTGTAAGTTGCGTAGTAGGGGCTCACGTCGTTCCAGTCGCTGAAGTTCCTCAAGTTGATGCTTTTCTGTCCACTTGATACTGGTGGTTGACTCATGCCCTTGAATTTCCTCACTTTGTCCACGAGTTGCAGGTAGTAGACGTCGCCCCGGTCACCCCAGCCTTTGTTTGGCTCTATGTCGCGGCTGTGGTCCCAGTCAAACTCATCAACAAACGAGAACGGAACGCCGTTCCAGCTGTCTTTTGGCAGCCACATTCCAGCCGTGTATTCGTTCCATCCGGTTACGAATACCAATTCCGGGTCGATTTCGAAAGCTCTGTCCCATTGTTCGTCGAAGTTCCATCCATAGAGATAGCCTTCGCATCTGGGGTCGAAGCCCTTACGTATGGAGAAACTGCGTCCATAGGAATCTTTCACATTGAAGGCTCCGCAATGTCCCTTCCGTTCGGGGCTCGTGTTCTGGGAAACTCCCACCGGGACTTCTTCGTACTCGGCTTTTCCTTCTTTGCTGGTGCCTTTCACGTATCCGTGTTGTGGATAAACTTCCAGCCAACCCCATTGGTCATTGCGAAAAGGACCGTTGACATAGTCAGGTTGAGGTGCACGGAAGGTGAAGAAGGACGCAATTTCTCTGTCGGTCGCGTCGTTAGGGTCGAGCATGTCGGGGTAAGCGAGGATGCAGGGCTTTCCCTTCCACATAAACCACAGGTTCTTGTATCTTCCTGGCTTATAGACATCCCGATAAAGCTGCCTGAGTGAAGTATGTGCGTCGGCGGAAGCACCGAAGGGCAGGAAGAAAGCCACTTTGGGTGTTCTTACACCGTCGGCCTGAGCCTGGGTCCATGTTGCCAGGAGAGCTTCATAAGAGTCTTTCCAAGTGAGAGTGCCATTGGTGCAGTCGAAGAAAACAGCGTCGATACCGGCATCGGCCAACATCTCAGCATGCTTGCGGAGCACCCATCGGTCGGTGGTTTGATAATAGCCTAATAGAGGTTCTTCCCAGAAGAAGCTGCCCGGTTTGCGGGTGCCCCAGGCTGGATGGTGATAGTCTTTCAGGGCCTCGGGATAGCGTCGGAGAATGTCAGAGATATTCTTCACGCTCTGTGTTGTGTCGTTCCTCCCCTGATGCCAAGTCCAGTAGAACATTGCCACATACTTGTCTTTCCTTTTGGCCGGTGCGTCGGCAAAGGTTCTAATCTTCCTTCTCAATGCGTCCTCAGCAGCCCAAAAGTCGCTGTTTACAGCTGGTCTGCTGCCCACTGTGTCTACAGCTTGTCCCACGTTCTGACTTAGTTGTGAGGCTGCCCGCCCCTTTGCTAATGTGGGCAGAGCAGTAAGTGCCAGTGCTACGGTAGCGAGTGAAAAAAGATATGGAGACTTGGCAAACATAACATTTAAGAAATTGTAGGCTGACCTTGTCAGTCGAACACTTCGGCTTCCTTCAGCAACTTAGCTTTCAGGTCTTTGGGGCTTGTCAGTACGTCGGCAGGATCGATGGGCCACTTGATGCCAATCTCGGGGTCGTCCCAACGAATGCCCGCCTCCTGGCCGGGAGCATAAACATTATCCACCTTATACGTGAAGACCGCCTCCTTGCTCAGCACGAGGAAACCATGGGCAAATCCACGCGGAATGAAAAACTGCCGCTTGTTTTCCCCGCTGAGCTCCACCATGACATACTTGCCAAACGTCGGTGAGCTCTTGCGAAGGTCTACAGCCACGTCAAGCACCTTGCCACTGATGACTCTCACCAGCTTGGCCTGAGAGAAGCTTCCCTTCTGGTAATGCAGGCCACGGATTACGCCATACGAAGACTTCGACTCATTGTCCTGGATGAAGCTCACTTTACCTATATGAGCTTCGAAATCAGACTGCTTCCATACCTCGAAAAAGTAACCACGGGCATCATTGAACACCTTAGGCTCAAGAATCCATACACCTTGAATAGCGGTTTCTTTATATTCCATTTCTTCGCTTTTCATTTAATCATGCAAAGGTAGGACATTTTGACGGTACCGCAAAGGAAAAAGAACTATTTTCGGTTGAAGGTCCATTTTTTTTAGATTTTAAGGTCACATATTGAGATATATTTACTACATTTGCAAGCTATGATTGAGTTGGACAGGCATATCGAGATACTTCTGCTGAGCAATGACTGCGTCATTGTTCCTGGCTTTGGTGGCTTTATGGCTCACTATGTGGGTGCACGATACGACGAAGCCGACGGAATGTGGCTCCCCCCCTATCGTACTCTAGGGTTCAATCCTCAGCTCACCATGAACGACTCTCTCCTTGTGCAGTCGTACATCGAAGCCTACGACATCAGCTATCCCGACGCTCTCAAGCGCATCAGCAGTGAAGTGGCCGAAGTGAGAAGCCATATCGACAAGGACGGCACCTACAGCATGAACGACCTGGGCACCATATTCGTCAACGACGAGGGCCATTGGGAGTTCCGTCCCTGTGAAGCCGGCATCCTCACCCCCGAGCTCTACGGGCTCGGCAGCATAGAAGCCACGCCGCAGGATGCCGTGTCCACGGCCGATCAGCAGCACCCCGCTCTGCGCCGCGAATCCAAGGTCCAGCCTGACAGTCAGCCACAGCCTGCAGTCATCCCCACCCAAGAGCCCGCCACGACGACGAAGGAGAATAAGCATCCCCGCACCATCTCCATGACTCTGCTCCGCAATGTGGCAGCAGCCTGCATAGCAGCACTCGCATTTCTTCTGATTCCCACACCGCTGAAAAACGATGCTACACTCCAGCAGGGGCATCTGTCCTCTGCAATATTAAAAGAGGTGATACCCCACGACGAAGGAAGCATCACACTCAGCCAGCCACTGAAAGTAAAGGCAACCGACGCCCAGGAGAATAGCACCGCCAACGACGAGACAAGCTCAGCCTCTGAGCAGAGCAAGGCCGATGAGGCAAAGACCACGGAAACGAAGCCTTTCTGTATCGTGCTGGCCAGCCGGATAAAGAAAAGCAACGCTAAAGCTTATGTGGCCGACTTACGACAGCGAGGCTACAATGACGCCAGAATTATCGGTAAGCGCCACTGCAAGGTAGTCGTTGGAGCCTATGCCTCCGAAGAGGAAGCCCTCACTATGCAGCGGCGCATGCGCCGGTTACCTGAGTTTCAAAACTGCTGGAGCATGAAGGCCAGCAGCACAGACTAATCATCAGCCAGCAGTACCACAATAATAATACAAAAGACATGAAACGACTTCGCTGTCCTAAGTGTGACTATACCTTAGTTTTCGATGAGACACGCTATCAGCCCGGACAGCGCCTTGTTTTCACTTGCCCTGCCTGTGGAAAGGAGTTTGCCATCCGACTCACCTCTCCCAAAGCCTCCGACGACGCACCTGCCTCCGACGACTGTGGCTCCATCACTGTCATTGAGAACCGGTTCTGCCACAAGCAGATCATACCGCTCAAAATGGGCGACAATGTCATCGGCCGGAAATCACGCGGCGGCACCATCAACTGTCCCATTGAAACCGACGATCCAAGCGTCGACCTTACACACTGTGTCATCAATGTGAGCCGCAACAAGAACGGCAAACTCCAGTACGTGCTCCGCGACGGTCCGAGTAATACCGGTACATTCGTTGGCTCTACGCTCTTAGGCGACCGCGAGCGAAGAGTCATCGATGATGGCACCTTATTCACGCTCGGCGCAACCAGTATCATTCTGAAAACCAAGCAGTAATACGGTCTGGCCCATCAGCCTCGCCTCGACCGGCCCCATTAGGCCGGTCGCTTTCATTCGTATCACCTCTGTTCCTCCCTACTCTTTTTAAAGCCCCGGCTCAGCCCCTCTCCCTTTTCACCAACCAGTCAAGCGCCCTATCGCCACCACCTAACGACATTTACGCCAATTGGCGGAACTATCTACGCCATATGCCGGAGACATTCACGCCATATGCCGTAAATACGTACGCCATATGCTGTACAGTCGCCCGCCCCAAGAGGATGAGGTGGAAAGCCCATGCGCGCGGCATCCCTTAATCTAAGACATAATATGCAGGCAAACAGGAATTTTCAGTTGTCTGTCAACCGCTGGCTCGGGATTTTTTCGTAACTTTGCAACGTATTTTAGGATAATATATATTTTTTATGGAAGAGGGAATACAAGAGAATCCGAAGACTGTGTTGAACCGCAAGTTAGACCTGCTCCTCAGAACAGGCAAGATACTCATGGAAAGTTCAGCCGACACCAGCCGTATCAAGCGCAATATGGATCGCACTGCAGCCTACCTGGGCCTGCCGGAAGAGAACCTGCACATTAATATCGACTATTACATCCTGCAGGTCAACCTTAGCGACAGCGAACATTCGTTCACAAAGATGCAACGATGCGACCATCATGCCATCAACATGTTGGCCATCCAAGAGGTATCAAAACTGTCATGGCGCGCTATCAAGGAGGACTACGACCTTGACCGCTTCAGCCAGGAACTCGACAAGATAGAACATGCCCCCCATTTTTACTCCGACTGGTTCATCGCCATCTGCGCAGGCTTCGCCTGCGGCGGCTTCTGCATCCAGTTCGGCTGCGACTGGCCCGCCTTCTTCTATGCCTCAATCGCTGCCATCCTGGGCAACCGGTTCAGGATGTTCCTGAACAAACTGGGCAGCAATCTCTACTTCAATTTTGCAGTTGCAGCTCTCGTTTCGACGATTATAGCCTGGGCCACCGCTTACATCTCTACCCCAACAGTGGAAGCCTATATTCCCCAGAACCTTCTTCCCCTGTTCCACTCCGACACGCCCTGGCATCCGCTCATGGCCTGCGCACTGTTCATCGTGCCGGGAGTGCCCCTCATCAATTTCGTGAGCGACATGCTCGACAACCATCTCGAGACAGGCCTTGTGAGAGCCACCAATACTCTACTCATCGTCATGGCAATGTCGTTCGGCATCGCTTTAGCCATCAAGGTGTGCGGCATCGATAACTTCGTGAAGAATCTCAGTATGACGCCCCACCACACCTTCGGTGAATTTGCGCTCGCAGCTGCCATCTCGGCCATGGGTTTTGCCACCATCTACAACACTCCCAAACGACTGATGCCATGGATCGCCATGGGTGGTATCATTGCAGTATGCTCGCGAAACTTCATCAATCTTGGCCCCAGTACCGGCAACATCGGCCTCGATCTTGGCCCTATCGTCGGCACCCTTTGCGGTTCGGCGCTCATCTCTATCATCAATATCAAGGTGGTTCATATGCTCCACACTCCACACCATTGCATCACCATCCCCGCTGTCATTCCTATGGTTCCTGGAGTGTTAATGTACCGCGCGCTCTATGGCATAATAGATATGCAGGGCATTGTCGGCGAGGTTACCTTTGCCACTCACTGTGCCATCAACGGTTCACTACTCATCATTATGATAGCCATAGGCGTGGCCATTCCGAATATCTTCGCGCGCAAATGGATTGCTCCCAACCGTAAGAAGAAACTCCACCGCCTCATCCAGGAACGCAAAGAACGGGGAAAGTTTGTATGCCTTGACGATGTGACAGAATAGGTACATCGACTGACAAAGCACGAGAAGGGATCTATTCCTATACCTTATTATATATAAAGGACGGCCCGATTGACAGAACTGTCAGTCGGGCCGTGTCATAACTGTCACGATTCACCTTTGGCATGATTTTGGCATAACTACCGGCAGAGAATAGTAGAATCAAATTATAAAAACATTCATTATGACTATTAAACCATTAGCAGACAGAGTGCTGGTACTTCCTGCACCGGCAGAGCAAAAAGTAGGTGGAATCATTATTCCCGACACTGTGAAAGAGAAACCACAACGTGGTAAGGTTGTCGCCGTTGGCCAGGGCACAAAGGATGATCCTATGGTGCTTAAGGAGGGTGACGAAGTTCTCTACGGCAAATACGCAGGTACTGAAATCGAGAACAACAGCGAGAAATATCTCATGATGCGCCAAAGCGATGTGCTTGCAGTCATCGAGGATTAATGACAGGAAGAATTAATAACAGACTCTAATAAACAAACTAATTATGGCAAAGATTATTAAGTTCGATAGTGAAGCACGCACACTCCTCAAGGAGGGTGTCGATCAGCTCGCAAATGCTGTGAAGGTAACGCTTGGTCCTAAAGGACGCAACGTAGTCATTGAAAAGAAGTTCGGTGCACCTCAAATTACGAAGGACGGTGTCACTGTGGCAAAAGAAGTGGAACTCGAAGACAAGTTCGAGAATACAGGTGCCCAGCTTGTTAAGGCTGTAGCCAGCAAGACGGGTGACGATGCAGGTGATGGTACTACTACTGCTACGATTCTTACACAAAGCATTGTCAACGAAGGACTCAAGAATGTTACAGCCGGTGCCAACCCCATGGATCTGAAGCGCGGTATTGACAAAGCCGTAGCTAAGGTCGTGGACTACATCAAGCAGAACGCTGAGATTGTAGGCGACAACTACGGAAAGATTGAGCAAGTGGCAACAGTGAGTGCCAACAACGACCCCGAAATCGGTAAGCTGCTCGCCGATGCCATGCGCAAAGTTTCTAAGGATGGCGTTATCACCATCGAGGAGAGCAAGAGCCGCGACACATCTATCGGTGTGGTCGAGGGTATGCAGTTCGACCGTGGATATCTCTCCGGCTACTTCGTTACCGACCCCGAAAAGATGGAGTGCGTGATGGAGAACCCGTACATTCTTATCTACGACAAGAAGATTAGCAACCTTAAGGAGTTCCTTCCCATTCTGCAGCCTGCTGCCGAGAGTGGCCGTCCATTGCTCGTTATAGCTGAGGATGTCGACTCTGAGGCGCTCACTACGCTCGTTGTCAACCGCTTGCGTGGTGGACTGAAGATCTGCGCTGTCAAGGCTCCTGGTTTCGGCGACCGTCGCAAGGCTATGCTGGAAGACATTGCCATTCTGACAGGTGGTGTTGTCATCAGCGAGGAGAAGGGTCTGAAGCTTGAGCAGGCAACGCTCGAGATGCTGGGCTCGGCCGAGAAGGTGACCATCACGAAGGACAATACAACAATTGTCAATGGTGGTGGCAACAAGGAGAGCATCCACGATCGCGTGGCACAGATCAAGAATGAAATCGAGAACACGAAGAGCTCCTACGACAAGGAGAAACTGCAGGAACGTCTGGCAAAGCTCTCTGGCGGAGTAGCTGTACTCTACGTAGGAGCCAACTCTGAAGTAGAGATGAAGGAGAAGAAGGATCGTGTTGACGATGCACTGCGCGCCACACGTGCCGCTATAGAGGAAGGTGTCGTTGTAGGTGGTGGCACTACTTACATCCGTGCACAGAAGGCACTCGCCGACCTTAAGGGCGATAATGAAGATGAGCAGACGGGTATCAACATCGTCAGCCGCGCTATTGAAGAGCCGCTCCGTGTCATCGTCGGCAATGCAGGTGGCGAGGGTGCTGTCGTTGTCAATAAAGTGCGCGAGGGCAAAGGTGACTTCGGCTACAATGCACGTGCCGACAAGTATGAAGACCTGCGTGCCGCTGGTGTGATTGATCCTGCCAAGGTGGCTCGCGTTGCTCTTGAGAACGCAGCTTCCATCGCAGGCATGTTCCTCACTACAGAATGCCTTATCTGCGACAAACCAGAAGAAAAGGCTCCTGCCATGCCAGCTGGTCAGCCAGGCATGATGTAATAGGGAAGCAAGTTAAATTGCAATCTCCACATATCAAAAGGGGACGGATACTATGTGTTCGCCCCCTTTTTTAGGCTTATATGTGTTAAAATCGTAACTTTCCTGGCCTTTTCCTTGCTATTATGAAGAACAAACCCTATATTTGCACTCGATATATAAGCTGACAGATTTTAGTCCAATAAAATATTTTTGATTTGTTTTAGTAGATTAGTTTTTAAGTAGTTTGTTTTAGGAATCGGTTGTCGCGATGACATCCGATTTTTTTATGGCGCAAGTCGGCTATTGCATCACCTTTCTGAATTGACCTGGCGAGACTCCGGTCTTATGCTTGAATTTAGTTGAGAAATAATCGGCCGAGTCGAAATGCAGTGAAAATGCAATCTCCTTAATACTCAAGTTTGTGGTAGAAAGCAGCTCCTTGGCACGCTGCAAGCGCAAATCTTGCTGGTACAGTGCAGGCGAGACCCCTGTGAACTCCTTAAATAGTTTTCGTAGCGAGCTATAACTGACACCAAGTCTTTGGGCTACATCTTGTATGGTGAGATTGTTATCAAGGTTGTCGCGGATAAGCAGCCTTGCCATATTGATGAGCTTTACCTGATTATTGTTTCGTCCCAAAATAAGGCGCCTTTCGAGCGAATAGACCAGTCCTACAAGATGGTTGGCAATTCCTGCCAGGAGCTGCTGAGAGTAAGGCTCCTCAGCATCAGCCGCATCCTTGGCTTCCCGATAGAGGCTTATCACTTCCTCCGAGAATCCGATGTGGAAAATAGGTTTTGCTGGAGAAAGGAAGCCTGCGGAAACCCTGTCATCCATATTCTTTCCTTTGAAGCCTATCCAGTAACTTTCCCATGGCTTGCCGCTAACAGGATGATAGGTATGCCATTCCTGTGGAAATAACATGAAGATATCGCCCGACTTGATGGTAGTCTCCGCAATGTGTTCAGAGCGAAATACACCTTCACCTTCCGTTAAGTAGAGAATCTGATACTCATTGAGTATACGGCCCTTATCAGGATTGAAGTAGTAACCTTCGGCATGCCCCTCCGTAGGGTAAGGGTCACCAGGCTTCAACGCATCTCTCCCAACCGTGCTGACAGTAAGCCCCCAGCACAGATCCTTCTCGTTGGCAACCAAATATTTGCTTTCCTGCATGACTTGACGGTTTGTTAATAGTTATACCTTAGCGGCTGCAAAAGTAACGATTAATTACGTAAAAACAACAAAGTCCATTATTTATTTCTCCGAGAAAGCAGCTTTTTTGCCCACTATTTATTACTTTTGCAGTCGGTTATGAAAGTACAAATTGATTGGAAGCATCTATTGATCTTCATCTTTGTCTGTGGTGGTTTGATACTCATCACTCATTCTTTCTGGATGTCCTTGGGCATCATGTTGCTGATACTGGTCGCCGATTATATACTGGCGAACTTAGAAGTGCGCAGTAGAAGAAAGAAAGACTAAGACAAAAAGAGGGAGAGGGACAATGAGCAATGAAGTGCTGATTTATACGGGCAATTTCCAAGAGGCCTTGGAACGTCCCTTTGTTACCGGAGGCATTAAAGCGGGATTTCCCAGTCCTGCTCAGGACTATATTGGTGATGTTTTGGATTTCAACCGCGACATCATCAAGCACCCTTCGGCCACTTTCTACGGACGGGTGAAAGGCGACTCCATGGTTGATGCAGGCATCGATGATGGCGACATCCTGGTTATAGACCGTTCGCTTGAGCCCCAAGACGGCGACATCATCGTTGCCTTTATCAATGGCGAATTCACGATCAAGTATTTAAGCCTTAAGCATAAGGAGGAAGGCTATATAGAGCTGGTGCCCGCCAACAAATCATATCCTACTCTGCGCGTGAAAGCCACAGATGACTTCACGGTGTGGGGAGTAGTGGCATGGACCATCAAGCGACGCTCCAAGCAAACCGAATTATAGATGCGAAGCCTCACCGTTTACTTCGAATAAGTAGTATGGACAATACATTAGAGAAACTTAACAAGCTATATGAGTCCTGGGCTGACAATCAGCCATCGGAGACAACAGAGCTACCCGCTTCCGGCAGCAACCGAAAGTATTACCGAATGACAGCTCCAGACGGGAGCACTGTTATCGGTGCTATAGGCACCAGCAAAGAAGAAGACCATGCCTTCATCTACCTTTCGCGCCACTTCGCCCAAAGGCAACTGCCCGTGCCTCATATTCTGGCTGTGAGCAAAGACGAACTCTGCTACCTTCAGACAGATTTGGGCAACACATCGCTTTTTGACGCACTTCACGGTGGAAGAGAGGCTGGCGGACGATATAATGAAGCCGAGAAAAAGCTACTCGTCAATACAATCCGCAAGTTGCCGGAGCTGCAGATCAGAGGCGCACGCGGACTTGACTTCAGTAACTGTTATCCTCAACCCGAATTTAACGAAGACAGTGTGCTCTTCGACCTCAACTACTTCAAGTACTGCTTTCTGAAGGCTACAGAGCTCGACTTTCACGAGTTGAAGTTAGAGGCCAACTTCCGCATGTTTGCCAAGGACCTCACGGCAGAGCCATGCGAAAGTTTCCTTTACCGTGATTTCCAGGCACGCAACGTAATGCTTGACGCAGAAGGCAATCCCTGCTTCATCGACTTTCAGGGCGGCCGTAAAGGGCCCTTCTACTACGACCTGGCCTCCTTCCTTTGGCAGGCATCAGCCAAATACCCCGACAAGTTGCGTCGCAGCCTCATCTACGAATACTACAACTCACTGAAGAACTACATTGAAGTGCCCAACGAGCGCCACTTCGTCAACAGGCTATCCTTGTTTGTTCTCTTCCGAACTTTGCAGGTGCTCGGTGCCTACGGATTCCGTGGATATTTCGAACGTAAGCAGCATTTCATCGACAGCATCCCTCCGGCTATGGAGAATCTGCGCGCGCTGTTGAAGGCCGGTGACGGCATGTTTCCCTATCCCTACATGATGGACATGCTACAGCGCCTCACAGAAATGCCTCAATTCGCCCCTAAAAAAGAAGCCATGATGAGTAGGGCAGATGGCTACAAGACCGCAGAGCACGACATCTACCCCGCCAATCCACTCGATGGTCCGGCCACCTTCTCCAAGTACGATGGCAAAGGGCCGCTCGTGGTAACCGTCTACAGCTTCTCTTACAAGAAAGGCATCCCCATGGACCCGTCGGGCAACGGAGGAGGCTATGTCTTCGACTGCCGTTCCACCCACAATCCAGGCCGGTATGAGCCTTACAAGAAACTGACGGGGCTGGACGAGCCCGTCATCAGGTTTCTCGAGGACGATGGCGAGATATTGGAATTCCTCAAGTCAGTTTATCAGCTGGCCGACCACCACGTCAAGCGCTACATTCAGCGTGGTTTCACCCACCTGATGTTCTGCTTCGGCTGCACCGGCGGCCAGCACCGTAGCGTCTACAGTGCCCAGCATCTGGCCGAGCATCTCAATCAGAAATTCGGCATTGAGGTGCATGTCATTCATCGCGAGCAGAATATCGAACAAACCTTCAAGGCCCATCCCGTCAAAGCCTGACGAATTCTGCTTCGGCACCTTAGTAGAAAGCTCCCCCCCTAAAGCCGGTCATGGCAGACAGGGGGAGCAGGCATATCAGAGATAACGGGAATGCCCGATTCCAATATCCTTCCCATCCCCACGCAAAAATACACCGCGGACCGTTGAGAAAGCACTCCCCTTCACACCACGACCCAGTATCAAGGCAGCGTATTCCCCCGCCTTAATTCAAACCGATCGCATCAGACTAAAGTCTCACCTTCTGTTCATCCACACCATCAAGGACGAACGATGCAACTTTGCATTCCGAGCCCAGGAGACCGACCCGGCCGCTTCCAAAGCCCCGGATGCCCATATTTTAGGGTTAAAAGCTAAAAAGACAGCCTTAATGCAACGCTATTCTGATTTTTCATGCTAACTTTGCACTATGAAACAGGCAATGATTTTCGCAGCCGGACTTGGCACCCGCCTGAAGCCCCTCACCGACCACAAGCCGAAAGCTTTGGTCAGCGTGGAAGGAGAGCCGCTGCTCAAGCGTGTCATCCTTAGACTTAAAGACTGTGGCTTCCAACGCATAGTCGTCAATGTGCATCATTTCTCTGACCAAATCATTGACTATCTGAAAGCCAACAATAACTTCGGTGCCGACCTTTCCATCTCCGATGAGACCGACCACCTTCTTGACACCGGTGGCGGTCTGAAATACGCGGCCCATCTCTTCGACCCCTCCAGCCCCATCCTCATACACAATGTCGACATTCTCAGCAATGTCGACTTCGATTTCTTCTATCACACATCGCCGCTTGTGCCGTGTCCCGACTGCGGTATTCCCCACAAGGCAGGCGCACTGCTCATGGTGAGCTGGCGTTCCACTAAACGCTACCTCATCTTCCAGCCCTCCACCCTGCGGCTCGTTGGTTGGACAAACATCGACACCCACGAGGTCATCAGTCCCTACGAGGAATTGAGACAAGGTCACTTCAAGCCCACTCCGAGCGACGACGGTAGCGGCCGGCTGATGTTCTCCAATGGACAGACAGCATTCCCCATGTATGCCTTCAGCGGCCTCCATGTGGTCTATCCCACACTCTTCAAAGCTATGGACAGTTGGCCAGAATCCTTTCCCATCCTTGACTTCTATCTGACAGTCTGCCGCGACATTCCTATTAAAGGGGTGCTCAACCCAGGATTAAAACTCATTGATGTAGGCAAGATGGCTACTTTGGGGCAGGCCTCAGCATTTCTGAATAATCAAGCTCACGACGACTCTCCCCAAAAGGCGGGGTAACAGTGAGCTACATTCTTAATATTGTTATCCTGATGCAACAGAAGATTATTATTCTCGATTTCGGTTCGCAGACTACCCAGCTCATAGGACGCCGGGTGCGCGAGCTGGACACTTTCTGCGAAATCATTCCGTACAACAAGTTCCCGGAGAACGACCCCTCTGTCATAGGCGTCATCCTCAGTGGAAGCCCCTATTCCGTGCACGACAAGGAGGCTTTCAAGGTGGACCTCACCCGGCTCATCGGCCGCTATCCCGTGCTGGGCATCTGCTATGGCGCACAGTTCATCGCCTATTCGGGCGGCGGCAAGGTGGAACCGGCCGGCACACGAGAGTACGGACGTGCTAATCTGGAGACCATTGACCTCAACAGCCGTCTCTTCAAGGGGTTCGACAAAGGCTCTCAAGTGTGGATGAGTCATGGCGACACCATTACGGCCATTCCTGCTGGATTCCAGGTCATCGGCTCCACAGCCGACGTGAGCAATGCCGCCTTCGCCGACGAGAGCAAGAGAGTATGGTGCGTGCAGTTCCACCCGGAAGTCTACCACACCACGCAGGGCAAGCAACTGCTGAAGAACTTCGTAGTCGACATCTGCGGCTCAAAGCAGGAATGGAGTCCTGCCTCGTTCGTTGAGTCCACCGTGAAAGAGCTCAAGGAGCAAGTGGGGGCCGACCGCGTCATCCTCGGTCTCTCCGGCGGCGTCGACTCCTCGGTCTGCGCCACGCTGCTCCACCGTGCCATCGGCAGCAACCTTACCTGCATCTTCGTCGACCACGGCATGCTGCGCAAGAATGAGTTCCAGAAAGTGATGGATGCCTACAAGGGTTTGGGACTCAACGTCATCGGTATCGACGCCAGCGAGAAGTTCTTCCACGACCTCGAAGGCGTGACCGACCCCGAGCAAAAGCGCAAAATCATCGGCCGCGACTTTGTGGAGGTATTCAACGCCGAGGCCAAGAAGATAACCGATGCCAAATGGCTTGCGCAGGGCACCATCTATCCCGACCGCATCGAGAGCCTCTCCATCACGGGTATGACCATCAAGAGCCACCACAATGTAGGCGGACTGCCTAAGGACATGAAGCTCAAGCTCTGCGAGCCCCTGAAATGGCTCTTCAAAGACGAGGTGCGCCGAGTGGGCTACGAGCTGAAGATGCCTGAGCATCTCATCAAGCGCCACCCCTTCCCGGGACCGGGACTGGCTGTGAGAATTCTTGGCGACATCACACGCGAGAAGGTACGCATCCTCCAGGATGCCGACGACATCTACATAGAGAAGATGCACAACTACAGAATGCCTGACGGCACGAGCCTATACGATCATGTGTGGCAGGCCGGTGCCATCCTGCTCTCCACCATCCGCTCTGTGGGAGTTATGGGCGATGAGCGCACCTACGAGCATCCCGTGGCCCTCCGCGCTGTCACCTCTATGGATGCCATGACGGCCGACTGGGCCCATCTGCCCTACGACTTCATGGCTGACGTGAGCAATGAGATAATACGTAAGGTGAGAGGAGTCAACCGTGTATGCTATGACATCTCCTCAAAACCACCTTCGACTATCGAGTGGGAATAACCCCCCCGCAGCCATCATCTCCAATCAGAGTGAGAGCCGGCTTTCCACCGGCTCGCATCTCCCCCTCTGCCCCATGCAGCCCTTACAACCGACTGCACGGGGCAGTTTCATTATTTCCGCGTCCACCCTTCGGTCTCCACTCCCCACCCGCTGCCAGTTCGCGCTTCAGCCTTCCGACGCCCCCAGTCCAGGAGGTTTACGCCAAATGCCGGACATAGTTACGCCAAATGCCGGACATAGCTACGCCAAATGGCGGACATAGTTACGCCAATTGGCGTAACAAGCATCAAGGAAAGGCTATTGATACCACAACCCACTGATTATCAACGTCTGGAGCAAGCACAGCAGAGGCTCTCCACCTAAATTCGTGAAATTCACAATATAAAACGTCTTTCGGCGTTATCCTCAAGATATGACAAAGAAAATACTCTTCCTCCTCATATGTCTCACCACGGCCGTCAAAGTGAGTTCCCAAAGTTTCACACTTCAAGGCCGCGTGACCGACGAAGACAATAACCCCGTGGAATTTGCCTCGGTGGTGGCGCAGGGCAAGGTGGCCCTCACGTCACTCAAGGGAGAATACAGCCTCACGCTACGTTCTGCCGACTCCGTGGTCGTCAAATTCTCCATGCTGGGCTACAAGACCAAACGGCGTGTGCTCATCCGTCCCAAAGGGCGGCAAACATTGCATGTGACGCTCTTCAGCGACGAAAAGACGCTCAGTGAGGTGAACATCACGGGGCAGCGCATCGAGACGGGCCAAACCCAGCACATAAAGACCGATGGGCTCAAGAGCGCTCCCAGCACCACGGGCAATGCCGTAGAAGAGCTCATCCAAAGCCAGGCGGGAGTATCGACCCACAGCGAACTCTCCTCACAGTACAACGTGCGCGGCGGCTCATTCGATGAGAACAGCGTCTACATCAACAACGTGGAGGTCTTCCGCCCCTTCCTGGTGCGCAGCGGACAGCAGGAGGGACTCTCGGTCATCAATCCCGACCTGGTGGAAAAGATCGGCTTCTCTACGGGCGGCTTCGAGGCTAAATACGGCGACCGCATGGCTTCGGCGCTCGACATCACCTACCGCCAGCCCAAGCGCACCGAGGGCAATGTTAGTCTGAGTCTTCTCGGGGCAAGCGCCTATGTGGGGCTCAAGGGCAAGAAGTTCACCTGGAGCAATGGACTGCGCTATAAAACCACCAAGTATCTGCTGGGCTCGCTGGAAACCAAGGGAGAATACAAGCCCGACTTCCTCGACTATCAGACCTATCTCGCCTACCGCCCCAACAAGCGGTGGAAAGTGGACTTCATCGGCAACATCAGCGACAACCATTACCACTTTGTGCCTGAGGACCGCGAGACCAGTTTCGGTACACTGCAGAACGTGAAGTCGTTCCGCGTCTACTTCGACGGACAGGAGAAAGACCTCTTCCGCACCTTCTTTGGCACCATCGGCATCACCCGCATGTTGGGCGATTCCACCTCCGTCTCCCTCCTCGGTTCAGCTTTCTCCACCAAGGAACAAGAGCGCTACGACCTGCAAGGACAATACTGGCTCACACAGACCGAGACCAGTGAGAACCTCGGTGTGGGCACCTATTTCCAGCATGCCCGCAACTATCTCAACGCCGATGTGCAGAGCATCAAACTCATGGCCCAGCACACCACCCGGCGCCACCATATCGAGGGCGGACTCACCTTCAAGTTCGAGCATATCACCGAGAACTCCGTGGAATACGAGATGCGCGACTCCAGCGGCTACAGCATCCCTCACACCGGCAAGGACCTCTACATGATTTACTCCATGCGCGCCAAGAACACCCTCAATGCCAACCGCATAGAGGCCTATCTGCAAGACACCTACCGCTTCAGCAGCCATGAGGGGGGCACGCTCTACACGCTCAACTACGGCCTGCGCCTGGCGCACTGGAACTTCAATAAGGAGACGCTCCTCAGTCCGCGCGTCTCGCTCGGCATCATCCCGGCCTTCAACCAGAACCTCACTTTCCGCTTCGCCACCGGACTCTACTATCAAGCCCCCTTCTTCAAGGAGCTCCGCGACACTACCACCGTCAACGGCATCTCCTACGCCCGGCTCAACGAGAAGGCCAAGAGTCAGCGCTCCATCCATTTCATAGCCGGCGCCGACTACCGCTTCAGGGTGAACAACCGGCCCTACAAATTCACGGCTGAGGCTTACTACAAGGCACTTTCCAACCTCGTGCCCTACAGCGTTAACAATGTGAAGGTGGTCTACTATGGCGACAACATGGCCAGCGGTCATGCCGCAGGCCTCGACCTGAAGCTCTTCGGCGAGTTCGTTCCGGGCACCGACTCATGGGTCAGCCTCTCGCTCATGGACACAAAAATGAAGCTCAACGGCAAGAGCATCCCGCTGCCCACCGACCAGCGATATGCTGTCCACCTCTTCTTCACCGACTACTTCCCCGGTACCGACCGTTGGAAAATGTCGCTCCGCCTCACCTATGCCGACGGCCTGCCCTTTTCGGCTCCACACCGCGAACTCGAGAACAACACCTTCCGCGCACCAGCCTACAAGCGGGCCGACATGGGCATGAGCTACCGTCTGCTCAACAACGAACGCAAGGAGAGCAAGTCGATATTCCGCAATATCTGGCTCGGCCTCGACTTGCTCAATCTCTTCGGTATCAACAATGTGAACTCCTACTACTGGATTACCGACGTCACGGGACAGCAATATGCCGTACCCAATTATCTCACGGGAAGACAATTCAACGCCCGGGTGCGCTTCGAGTTCTGAGCCCGTCGGCTAAGCC
>ONMG01000297.1 GCA_900318855.1 uncultured Prevotella sp. | reverse complement strand
TTCTTTAAATAATACAAAGTAGACGTTACTATTTTTGATATGCGGCACGTAAGTACTATGCGCCAACCTAATTGCAAAAGTAAGACATTCCTTTTTAATGTGCAAGCAAAAGGGAATAAAACTCTCGCTTTTCCGGTCTAAATGTTAATCTGAGCGTGGGGAGGGGTGTCCCGCCCCACGCTGTCGGATGAAGCGATTACTTCACGATGTGCTTCACGACGGTCTGTCCGCCCTGCTTATACCTTATTATATATTGTCCGCGTGGCAGACCGGTCAGCTTGTTGGCGAGCTGGCTCAGCGTGCAGCGGCCCACGGCATTGCCGGTCACCGTGTAGACCTCAGCGCTGGTGTCGGCAGTGGTCTCCACATTGGCGATGCCTGTAGCCTTGGTGATGGTCACCTGAGCATTGGAGTAGGTGCGATGCAGGTCATACGACTTCCAGCTGGTCTCATCGTTGTCACCGTAGGTCACACCCACATCGTAGGTCTTGCCCACGACGAGCTGGTCGGCAGTTCCGGTGATCACCACCGTGGCGGTTTCTCCGTAGCCTATGGTCACCTGCTTGCTGAGTGTAGCCAGCGGTGTCCAGCCATTCACGTTGAAGAAGTTGGCCACCACGGTTCCGGTGTAGCTGCCGCCGGTGTTTTGTATGGTGGCTATCACCTTGATGTCGTTGACGGGCATGGAAGTGCCGCCGCCGAATTCCACTTGTTTCTTCAGGTAGAGCCGGGGCTGCTCGTTGCTGGCGTCGTCCCTTATGGTGAAGTTCACACCCGTATACTTGATGGGATTCATAAAGTCGTCGTCATCCACATTGTAGAGGCAGGCATAGTAGGACTGCTTGTCCTTGGCGGCGAGGAACTTGCCGGTTATCTCTACCTTCTTGTATTCGCCCTTGGCGATGCTCACTTGCACCGTGTCGAGGCTGGCCAGCGGATCGCCTGAGGCCGATGCGTCCTTGAAGATGAGGCAGGTGAGCTTGCCGTTGAAGTCGCCGCCCGTGTTGTGGAGGTAGGCTACGACATCCATCTTGTCGCGTTTGGCATTGTCGACGCCGGTGGCGATGTCCATGTAGTCGGTGCCCACGAGGTTGGCCTTCTCTTGCTCGCCAATCACCTTCACGGTGATGGGGCTGCCCAGGTCGAGATGCTGCACCCCATCGCGACGGACAATCTGTAGCGTGTAGTGGTCGTTGCCGTAGAGCACAAGACTGTCGGAGAAGGTCACCACGGCCGTCTCTCCGGCCTTGATGTTCACCGACTGGTCGGTCGAGTAGTAGCTCTTCTTCACGCCGTCAGGGTGAACGAGCGAGTAGGCCAGCTTGCCGTCGAATTCACCTCCGTCGTTCTTGATGGTGGCCGAGATGGTAAAGGGCTTCTTGCTCACGATGGGGTTGGGGTCCACGGTGAGCTTCTGCAGGCTCAGTGCGGGCAGTCCGGCCGGCGTGTAGGTCACCTTGCCGTCCTTCACGCTTACCTCGTAGTAGCCATTTTCACCTATCATGTAGTTCAGCAGTGGGAAGCTGCCTTCGTCGTCGATGCCGTTGATATGTCCGGCGAGTCGGGCCTCATATTGGCCATCCTTCACACTGTCGGGCAGGGTGAGTGCTCCCGTGTAGGTGATGGCCTCCCCCATGGGCAACTCCTGAGAGCTCACGTTGGAGGAGGCTACGCGGTGGCCCGTCTTGTCGATGACGTCGAAGCGTAGTTGCACGCTGAGCGGATCGATGCCGTCGGTATGGATGCCGAAGGCCTTCAGTGTGGCCGTCTCGTTGCGGTTCACTGTCACGGTAGCTCCGTCGACATACTTGAACACGAAGCTGTAGACCTGCTTCGAGCCTTCCACGGGCTTTTGGATGCCGATGACCATGGTCTGGTTGTAGTTGTAGCCTTCACCCTCAGCGCCTCCGCCGGTGCCTTTTGTCTTGGGGTCGAGTGCCGTGAGCAGGAAGTAGCCGTTGTTCAGTCCGTCCCAGCCCCAGTTCATGTGATAGTAGCCTTGCTGGTTGTAGCCGTCGCACACGAAGGAATGACCAGAGGCGCTCACCGTGAATCCACCGTAGAGGATGGGGCGGCGGTGGTCGAGCTCATCGCGTACGGTGGCCTCCCACTCGGTCTTGGTGAAGTATTCGCGCGAACGCAGGTTGCAGCCTTTGTCGTAGCCGAAGAACTTCACCAGTGCCGGGGCAATGTAGGAGGGCGAGGCACCGCTGCCGCCCGTCGAGGCCGGTCCGTAGTTCATGCTCACGCTCACGCCAATGTGGTAGAGCAGCGTGGCCACGGCATTCTGTGCGGTGGCCGGACTGTTGTTGGTGAGCTTGTCCTGCATCTGTCCCCATTGGTAGGTGGTGGAACTGAAGTTGGCTGTGAGCTGCTGACCGTTCCACTGGTAGGTCTTGCTGCCGATGCCGTGGTCGGGGTAGCGATAGTAGTACATCACCTGACCCATGGCTGTGGCCACGCAGCCCGTCGGATAGTCGTTCGGGCATTTGTTGTTGTAGGGCTTGGTCTGATTCCAGGTGATATTCTCAAGCAGTGGTGCCACGGAGGTGTCGTAGGTGTCCACCTTGGCATTGTTCTCCATGCTGGGATGGGCGCGCAGATAGTCAATCTGACGTGCGTACTCGGCAAGGAAGGCCTTCATGTTGTCGGGAATCTGACCGTAGTCAAAGGCTCCTGCATCGGCGTAACCCAAGACGGCAGGCGTCCGGTCGTCGCCCGATACCACCACATAGCCGGCTTACGCACCCTTGTTGAACACGTAGTAAGCAGCATCCTGCGACTGGCTCTTGGTGACGGCAGAGTAAGCAAGCTTAAGCGTTGCCTGAACAGCCTTCACCCGATTGGGACCACCGGCACCCTGCTGATGGGCAAGGAAGGTGGCTGCTTCGGTCCTGGCCTTGTCCGCACTGATGGGGCCTGCCTGTGCAATGCCGCCCGCGAGGAGCAGCGCGCATACGGTAGCGAGTAGTTTATTTCTCATAGACATTTACGTTTGTTTTGGTAATGGCTACAAAGTTAGCTAATTTATTTATTAACTGCAATAAATCCTTAGTTTATTTTACTAATCTTGTGGAAATTCAGCCTTCTGAATGTCGGAGTGTCGGAATTCTTATCCCCGCGGAATCATTTGTGGCAGCTTTTGGGTATTGCGCATCGCAAAACGAAAGCATACTGTTGTAGCCCTCTGCCTCTGTGTGTGGTCGGTGGTGGGAGGGCGGCAGCAGACGTCGGGGGCGCTTGTCCCGCTGTCGGTAGTGTTTGCCCGTCGGTCCACCCTGTGTTTCCGTCGGTCATTCCAACCCTCTTTTGTCTGCTCTGCAAATCGCCCAGGGGGTCTCCATTCCGGCACCCCTGGGCGATAGGGCCTCTGACCCCTGGGCGACACCCCCTCTGACCCCGGGGTCAGAGGGCCTCTCACCCCTTGGCGATTCACCCTATTGGCTACCAGCGGATTAAACGTCTGTTTTGGCCTTTTGAGGATTGGGCCCCGAGCAGTCATCCGTGATGAGTGTTCGGTCTGTGCTCTCAGCTTTCGCTTGCCTTTTAGTTAAGGAGGCTCCCTCTGGCTTTTCCGGCTCTGCCGCTCATCCTTCCGTTCCGCCACAGGTTGCTGGCCGTCCGGCAGGACTCCGGACATCGTCCACCGGTAGTGAAGGCGAAAACAACAGTCTGACGACGCGGGGTGTGCGGGGGCGCCAATGGTGCAGTCTGTGCCGACTTCCTGCGACATGTTGGAGGAAAATAGCCCTTTTCTAATAGATTTATGTTAAATGATTTGTGAGTTCAATAAATTATTGCTAATACTGCAAGCTGTATGGAAAAGCATCTTGTTAAGAGGCTGAGGCCTTGCTGAAGAGATGCAAAACCAAAAATATCGGTGGCTAAATATCAGTGACTATACATTATTATATTATTGAACATTAATTCTATTATCAAGACGGTTATGAGGATAAATCAACCTGCAATGCTGTTGCTCCTGTTGCTCACCGCCCTGTCGGCCAGAGCCCAGGACAAGTGCGAACTCTATTCCGACACGCTCGTTGCCAACTTAGGCGACCAGTACCACCTTTTCATTAAGTCCTACAGTAAGCCTGTGAACGACTACCTGAAGGACCATGCGCGCATCACCATCGACTTCGAGACCGAAAACCCCGACATCATCACTGTGGGAGGTGCCTGGTTCAAGCCCACTAAGGCTGGCGAGGCCAAGATGAAGGCCGTAATCTATCAGGAATCCAAGATTAAGGACTATCCCGACTGGAACAACAAGCTCGACTCCGTGTCGTTTCTCGTGCAGGTGCCGGCCGTAAAGTTCAATGCCGCGCTGCCCACCGTGCCCACCAACTGGGGCGCAGCCAAGGCAACCGCAGTGAGCGAGATGCTCAAGAAGTACGGAGACTTCTCGGATAGCTACTACGCCATGCACCCAACGATTAACGCCGCTGAGCGAGCCTACTTCGACTGGTTCACTACCGGCAACAACGAGTATCCCTTGTTGGCTTTAGGCTACACCGACGACGGACTGCTCTACTCCTCGAACATCGTGGTCAACGATGCCTCGCGCCTCGGTTTCAACAGCGAGTCGGAAATCTCGGGCTACCTGAAAGACCAGGGATTCGAACTCTTAGGCTGGGACGATATGGGACTGCTCGTCATGTACCGCGAGAGCGACAAGACACAGGCCAGCGCCATGGTGCTCACCACGCAGGGACAGTACTTCCGCGACCTTAACTTCCAGTACACTCCCGACAAACCCACTACCGGCATCACCAAGACCACACTCACCCAGCCCGCAGCCAAAATCAGCCGTAACGGCTCCACGCTGACCATCGAGGCTGGCACCGACAAGGGGCAGCCCGTCAAGGTGTTCACGCTCAGCGGCCAGGTTGTGTTCTCCACCGTGCTCCACGAGGGCACCAACACAATCGAGACCGGTACCAACAAGCCAGTCATCATCAGAGTGGGCAAGCACCAAGGCGTGAAAGCTCTATAAGATAACACCCTAAAAACGATAAGAAGATGAAAAAACTCTACGTATCACTGCTGGCGCTCGCTGCCCTCGCTGCACAGCCCCAGCTTGCAAAGGCCGACGACTGGAGCTACGACTTCGAGAACTTTGCAACCCTCTACGGCGACCACTATGCCAACTCGTCATTCGACATGACTATCAACGGACTGAAATGGCACTGCCACGGAGTGAGCTACTCCAAGAACGAAGACTACGACTGGTACAACGGCACTCAGTCGATGGAGCTCTACGGCGAGAGCAAGAAGGACCGCTCGAAGGGCCCCGAAATCACTGTCTTCCAGCTGCTCACGCCCCGCGACATCGGCACCGTGAAGTTCACCGTGCACGAATACAACCTGCACCCGGCCTCCAGCGGTTGGCAGGTGAGCTGGATTGTGGAATGGTCGCAGGACGGCACCACCTGGAGTAAGGTGGGCGACAGCTTCCAGGCAGGCTCTGAGGCTCAGACCGTTGAGCGCACCGTGAACCAGAAGAATGCCTACGTGCGCATTGTCAGGGCTGACTACACGACCTTCGACTACAAGACGGTGACCTCGAACAGCAAGATTACCAACTTCGACGACCTCACCATTACCGACATCAAGGGCGGCCCTGCCGCAGCCACGCTGACAGCCTCGAAGACCGAGGTCGACTTCGGCTCACTGGCCATGGGCAAGAGCAAGAAGGACACCGTCGTCGTGAAGTACTCGGGTGTGGAGGGAGCCGGAAAGCCCTCGTATAAGCTCGACGGCACCGACACGGCCTCCTTTAAATACACCCTCAATCAGACTGCCGAGGGCGAGGACAGCCTCTTCATCACTGCCACAGCCCAGCATAGCGGCACCGCTACGGCCTCCATCGCAATCACCTATGGTGAGCTCACGGCTGGCGTCGGCCTCACCTTGGTGGGTACCAAGCCCCGTCCCAACATCCTCTTCTCGGGTGGCGAGGGCACAGCCGAGTCGCCCTATCTCATCTCGAGCAAGGAAGACCTTCAGGAGCTCAGCCGTCTGGTTGACGAGGGTACTCAGACCTTTGAGGGCAACTATTTCCAGATGACCAACAGCATCGATATGAAGTCGGTGGACAACTTCAAGCCTATCGGCAATCAGCTCCGAGGTCAGGGTGCCGACAATATGCGCCTCTTCAAAGGTAACTTCGATGGTGGCGGCTACACTATCACCGGACTCAAGGCTTACTATGATACGGGCCTCTCCGTGGGCCTCTTCGGTGTCATCTACGATGCCACCATCAAGAACCTCAACCTCACAGCCAGCACCATCAAAGGCGCCTCGTCGGTAGGTGGTATAGTGGGCTTCTCCCAGGGTACGTCGGTCATTGAGAACTGCCATGTAGGCTCCGACGTCACTGTGAGCGGTACCAACTTTGTGGCCGGCATCTGCGGTACGGCTATGCTCGTGGGAAAGCTCACCATCAGCCAGTGCACCAACGCCGCCGCAGTGACGGGCAACTATGCCGCCGGCATCATGTCGGCCAACTCGCAGGACGGCACCCTCATTGAGCGTTGTGGCAACACCGGTAAGATTACCGTGAGCGAGTACGACGGCGGTGGCATCATGGCTCTGTCGGAGTATGCCTCTACTCATTTCAAGAACTGCTACAACACCGGTACCTTGGTCTTCAACGGCACCCAGCAGTGGGGCGGCGGCATCTTGGGTAATGTGCACTATATTGTGCAAGGTACCACGAAGGTGACCATAGAGAACTGCTACAATGCAGCTCCGATGACCCAGAATTACAAGGTGGCTCCCATCATCCCCGGCAACAATGTGGTGCCCGAGGAAGGTACTATGGGCTACAACAAAGCCCGTCTGAGCGTGACCAACTGCTACTATGCCGCTGACCTCAGCACTTCGGCCGAGACGGTGGAGGGAGTGTCGCCACTGACGAGTGCCTCGATGAAGGAAGCTTCCTTCCTCACCTCGCTCAATCAGGGACAGCCCGTGAGTTACTGGGTGTTCAAGGACGGCGTGAACCAGGGCTATCCCGTGCCCGAGGGTACTTCGACTACCACTGCCATCGGCTCGGTGAACAGTTCGACCAAGGCCGCAGTGAGCGTCGTCGGAGGCAAGATAGTGGTCAGCGGCAATGTTGACAGCTATCAGGTGTACGACCTCAACGGACGCCGCGTGGATGCTTCGGTGAGCGCTCCCGGTGTGTATGTAGTAAAGATAATCACGAACAAAGATACTCAAACAGTCAAAGTAATCAAGCGATGAAATTAATCACCTGCTTCTCTATGCTGGTGCTGGCAGCCATGCCGGCACTGGCACAAGGCGGACCTCAAGGGACCCGCCCTTTATTGTTGCCATCGGCAACAGCATCCGACATCATCACCAACACTCCTGCAGGAACCCTTCACAGCGGGCTCTACCGTCAGTCGGTAGGTTTCTTCTATGGCACCAAGCGGAATGCCGACGGAATGTCGGGAGCCTACGTGGTAGCACCCGACAAGAAGACCTACTACATTCAGGACATCTTCTCACAATACAGGCCCGGAAGCTGGGTGAGGGGTGAACTGAGAGGCGACACCATCTACGTGCCCACCCCACAGCATGTAGACTCCTATCAGTCAAGCGACGGCTCTATTGAGATCTATCTTCGAAACCTGAAGTACGACAATAGCCAGCAGACCTATGTGGTGGACCCGGACAACACGGAGGCCAAGTTCGTCATGAGTGGTGACACCCTGAAACAGGTGTCTCCGCAACTTCTCGGCATGACCTACGACGACGGCACCTACATGCTCTACGGCGACTACAACCTCATGATGTTCCCCAACAAGGACGTAGTGTCCACACCACCTGCCGACTTGAAAACGGAACGCTACTCCCTCTCCTGGAAGGATGAATACGGCGACGCTCAAAGCAAGTTGGTGAAGCTCTCCATCGGCAGCAGTGATGTATGGCTGGGTGATTTCTCCAACGAATATCCCAACACGTGGATTAAAGGCACTATAAAGAACAACCGCATTACCTTCAACAGCAACCAGTATCTCGGCTACACCAATTCTCACCACATCTACTTCGTGACGGGAGTGACAGTGCCCGTGACCGACCCCATTACCGGCGAGACAGGCCAAACCTACGAGATGACCCGCAACATCCGTCTGGACTACGACGGAGACACATACAAGTCTGACAACACCATGTTCACCAACTGGGGAAAGCTCGATATCAACTACCGTGACTGCTTCTCGGAGCCCCGTCTGTCGAAGTATGTAGAGACCGAGCAGACACCCTCCAACCCCACCATTCAGGCCTTCCAGCCCTACGACAGCTCTTACAAGTACGGCAGTCTGAGCTTCACCATTCCCACTGTGAGCACAACAGGCGCGGCTCTCAATCCCGACAGCCTCTTCTACAATGTCTACACCGACGAGCGCCTGCTCACCTTCAAAGCCTACAGGTACGGACTGACAAAGGACATGACCGACATCCCCTACAACTTCACCGACGGGAAGACTTTCGCCGCCAGTACCTCCGACCCTTCCACCCGCATCATCTACTATCTTGAAAGAGTGGGAACCTACTACAAGCACATTGGCGTGCAGGCCATCTACCGGGCCGCAGGCAAGGAGCACCGCTCGTCCATCATCTACAGCGACGGTAAGGAAGTCCCCGTGACCCCTGCAACC
>ONMG01000011.1 GCA_900318855.1 uncultured Prevotella sp. | reverse complement strand
CTGCGGTAGTTCCATTCTTGTGGCAGTACGCACTCGTCGCCGAGACCGTCGACGGCATCGACGGTGTGGTAACCCGCTGCCTCGCCCTGCAGGAGTGAGTAACAGGAATAAAGCTGGCTGATGACAGACGACTCGTTAGTGAGGATGTCATCGATGTCGGCAGTCTCAACGGGAACTACGTCAAGGTAGTTACAGGAGGTAAAGCCGAGAAGTGCCACCGAAACCAAGGCGGATTTGTATATCTTTGTTATCTTTTTCATTTTGGCGTTCTTTATAGGTCTGATTGGCATGATAGTCATTATCAAAACTTGAATTGTGCACCAATGTTAAGTGTGCGTGAGAGGGGATATGTGCTGAAGGCCAGTTCTGGGTCCCAATACTTGAAAGGAGACCATACTGCGAGGTTGTCGCCGCTGAAGTAAATGCGCACAAACGGGAACGAATATCCGACCTCAAGTGTCTTGAAGCGCATGAAGTTGCCACAGCGCAGCCACCAGGAACTGTCCACTGTGTTGTTGGCTGTCTGGTTGGAGAGCAGACCAAGCCGTGGATACTTCACACCGGAGTTGTCGGCCCCCTCTGTCCAGTGGCTGTCGGCAATCCACTGCATGAGGTTGCGGTGGTTGCTGGCATCGGAGGCATTGAAGGGATGAAAGCCTGACAGGAGTATGGTGCGCTTGGCCGAGCCGTTGAAGAACACGCTGAAGTCAAGCTTCTTCCATGTGGTGCTCACGCCGAAGCCGTACTGAATGCGCGGTGTGGAGCCATAGGGCGAGATCATCTTACGGTCAAGCGTATTGATGACACCGTCGCCGTTGATGTCACGGTACTTGATGTCGCCAGGCATGACGGTGGATCCGAAGTAGCTCTGGTCGGCGCTGCTGGCGATGTCTTCATTACTTTGGAAGAGGCCTATGGCCTCGTAGCCATAGCGGGCGGCCAATGCCTTGCCGGTCTGCTGCTGCCAGGTGGCGCCATAGTCGATTTCATCGATGAAGACGTACTTATTGCGGACGTAGGTGAAGGTTCCGCGCAGGTCAACGAACCAGTCTTTGGACAGGTTGCGATGCCAATTGACGGCCAGCTCCAAACCCTTGTTGTCCACCTTGCCTACATTCTGGAAGGGCACGGCGGAGCGATAGCCCAGTACCGTGGGGAAGGATGCACGCTTCATAAGTATGCGGTCGCGCTTGTTATGATAGATGTCGAAGGTGACATTAATCTGTCCCAGGATGCGCATGTCGAGACCAAAGTTCAGTTCTTTTGCGCGCTCCCAACGTGGGTTGATGGTGGCGTAGGCCGTGATGGCGGAGCCCTTGTAGGTGACGCGGTTGGTGTATCCCGAAGTGTACTGGGTGCCACCACCGATGCTCACCGAGTTCATGTACAGGAAGTGCGGTGCACCGGCCGACGAGCCAGTCTCGTCACTGCCCACAAGTCCGTAAGAGGCACGGAGCTTGAGGAAGTCGACGTACTTTTCTAACGGTTCCCAGAATTTCTCGCCGCTCACCACCCAACCCAGCGATACTGCCGGGAAGAACTCGAATCGGTGGTGCTTTGGCAGGCGCTCTGTGCCGTTGTAGCCGAAATTGAGCTCAAAGAGGTAGCGGTTGTCGTAATCGTAGGTGGCACGGCCGGAAAAGCCTTGGTTCCGGTGTGGCAGCACCGACTGTCCGATAGCCTCACGCATCATGTACATCAGCATTCCTGTGACGTTGTGCCGGCCGAAGGAGCGGGAGTAGTTGAGACGCCCGTCGAAATAGAAGTTGTTGGTTGTTGTGCGCGAGAGTGCTGACTCTGTGATGTATTCCGTACCGGTGCGCAGAAGCTGCAGCGTATAGTTGTCGGGATAGTCGGGATTCCATGCCTCTGCATCAATCTGGTAGATATAGGGCTCGAGCGAGCGAGTATAGTAGGTTGACGCGGTGTTGTTGAAGTTGACGAGTGCCGTGAGCGACAGCCCCTTAGTGATAAAGTCGAGCTTCTGGTCGACGTTAAGAGTGATGTTGAGCTTGTTGGCATTGGTCTTGCGGTAGTTGTTCACCATGTTGGCATAGGGGTTGGTGTAGTACCGCTGATTGCCGAGCGAACCGGAACCGAACTTCAAATAGGTGTCACCAGGCTGGCGGGGGAACACGGCTGGAAAGGTGACGGGGTTGTTGTTATAGATAGCGGAGAAGATGGAAGACGACGAGACGTTGGGCGACGACAGCGACTGTATCTGGGCCATCATGCGCAGATCGAGCTTGGTGGTTTTTGTCACCTTGTAGCCGATGTTGTTCTGGAAGATGTACATCCATCGGTTGAAGTTGTTGTTGATGGAATAGTGGCTTGGCCGTTTCAGCATGCCGTCGTCGTGGTTGGCTTGGATACTCATATAATAGGATACGCGCGAGCCGCCACCGGTGAGATTGACGTTGGCACGCTGACTCAGGGTGTAGTCTCTGAACATCAGGTCGTACCAGTCGACGTCGGGGTAGACGTACTGGTTGACGTGATTGGCGGTACGCTCTATGGTCTCCTCGCTGTAGCGTGCCTCCATACCAGGATTGCGTGAGAGTTGGGCCTCGTTGTAGGTGCGCATATAGGTTGCTCCGTCGGCATAGTCCACCATGTTGACGGGTTTCACCATCGATGACTCTACCCTGACGTTGATTCTGGCTTTGGTGTTCTCTACTCCGCTCTTCGTGGTGATGAGCATCACTCCGTTGGCACCGCGTGCACCGTAGATGGCTGTAGCCGAAGCATCCTTCAGTATGGAGAAGCTCTCGATGCTTTCGGGAGGTATGTTGTTGAGGTCAGAAGAGGTTATCTCCACACCGTCGAGCAGGATAAGAGGGGACGTACGGCCGCCGAAGGTGCTGATGCCGCGGATGTAGAACGATGAGGTGGAGCCTGGTTCGCCGGAGGAGGTGGATGAGATGACGCCGGCAAGCTTGCCAGCCAGATTGTTGGTCAGTGAAGATGATGGAGCTGAGAGCTCGGTGCCTTTAATTGAAGTAATGGCACCGGTTACTGAAATTTTCTTCTGCGTGCCAGAGCCCACGACGACTACCTCGCCTATCTGGTCGTCGGCAGAGGAGAGTTGCACGTTGAGCAGTGCTACGTCGCCGACGAGTTGACGGCGTGTCTTATAGCCAATGTAGGAGATTTCTATCTCGTCTGACGGGGCCACGGAGGTCATGGTGTAGTTGCCGTCAACGTCGGTCAGTGCGCCTTTGCTGCTGCCAACCACACGCACGGTTGCGCCGATGAGTGGCTCGCCGGTGCCGGCATCAGTGACAGTGCCTTTCACTGAGTGGCGCTCACCGCTGTTCACCTGTCTGCGTGGTGAGGGTTGGGAAGCGTCTTGTTTTTGTTTCTTGCTGATGAGGATATACCTCCCGTTGATGGTATAGGTTAAGTCATCACCGGTAATGGCATTCATTATCTGTCGCAAGGTGTTGCTACCCTTATTGACAGTGATCTGACGATTGAGATTGAGTATCTTTCCGCTATAGCCGACGGAATAGTTAGTCTGCTTCTTGATTTCCGTTATTGCCGTTTTTACGGTAACCTTTGAGGCGGAGAACTTTAATGTCTGTGCCACAGAAGCTTGGGTAATCAAGAGAAGCAGGCACACCAATCCTATTAGTCTCGGCAAGCGGAGCGATACAGGGTTACGCTGGTGTTGGGTCTCTTTCATAATGGTTTTGTAGGTTTAATGTATTAATAGGTATTGTTTGTCAGTTGTTTTAAGTTCACGGGTGGGAGACGATGACAGTCTTTCCGGTAATGGAATACTTCATGCCCGTCATCAGTGACATGATTTCGAGTGTGCGCTGCAGATTTTCCGTACTGTCGATGTCGAGCGTAATGGGAATGTTTAGATTTACCTTTCTGCTGATCTTGAAACTAACATCATAGTGTCGGCCTAATGTGGAGAGAACCTCGCGAAGCGGTTCTTCGGAGAATGACAACGTGCCGTTGACCCATTCGAGCACATGTTCCGCATCTACTTGCTTCACAATGAATG
>ONMG01000207.1 GCA_900318855.1 uncultured Prevotella sp. | reverse complement strand
GAGCTCGTCGACCATCCTTTGCGGGGCATCAGCAGGGCCATTGTCGTAGTGGGCAGCGACCGCCGCGGGGCTGCTTACGGACTGCTCTCCATCTCGCGCGCCATGGGTGTTCATCCCTGGTATTTCTGGATGGATGTGCCGGTAAAGCAGCGTAAGGAGATAAGGTTAGCTGTTAGCACCTTCACATCCAAGTCACCCAGCGTGAAATACCGCGGAATATTCATCAACGACGAGGACTGGGGGCTCTTTCCGTGGGTGCGCGACACCTTCGAACCCGCGCGCCGCAATTTTGGTCCCAAGACCTATGCCAAAGTGTGCGAGCTGCTGCTCCGACTGAATGCCAACTACCTGTGCCCCGCCATGCACAACTGCTCGATGGCTTTCTACCGGGTGAACGAGAACAAGCTGGTGGCCGACAGTTTCGGCATTGTCATGGGCACCTCGCACTGTGAGCCGCTCTTTCTCAACACAGCCACCGAATGGAACAAGAAGTACGGTCCGTGGAACTATGAGACCAACAAACAAGGCATTGACAGTGTGCTGCGCGCCCGGGTCATGGAGACCGCTCCCTATGAGGGCGTCTACACCCTGGCCCTGCGCGGTCTGCACGACGTGGCCATGGCAGGGAGCAACGACCTCAATGAGCGGCGCGACGTGATGCAGCAGGCCTTGAAGGCACAACGCTCCATCCTGACTGATGTTCTGAAGAAGAAGCCCGAAGAGATTCCTCAGGCCTTCACTCCCTACAAGGAGGTGCTCGACGTCTACGACCGCGGGCTGAAACTGCCCGACGACGTGACCATCATCTGGCCCGACGACAACTACGGATACATGAAGCGGCTGAGCAGTCCGGAAGAACAGAAAAGGTCGGGACGCTCCGGCGTCTACTATCATGCCTCCTATTTAGGCCGGCCACACGACTACACATGGATGAACACCACATCGCCCACGCTGATGTACGAGGAGCTCAGGAAGGCCTACGACAACACTGCCGACCGCATCTGGCTCCTCAATGCAGGCGATATCAAGCTCTGCGAGCCGGCAGTCGACTTTTTCCTTGCCATGGCCTACGATATCGACAGCTTCAACTTCCAGCGTGCAGCCGACTACCGGGCTGCATGGACCAGTGAGATGCTGAACGGCAAATACGCAAAGGAGCTGAAGGAGTTGTTCCGTGAGTTCTACGACCTGGCCTTCCAACGCAAGCCCGAAGCGATGGGATTCGGCTCACAGTGGACCAACGACACCCATGGACGGGAAATAAATGCCGACACTGAATTCTCGCTCACCAATTACCGGGAGGCTGAGCGCCGCATAGCCCGCTATCAAGCCCTTGCCGCCCGTGCTGAGCGCATCTACCGTGCACTGCCCGAAATTGAGCGGGCCTGCTTCTTCGAGAATGTGCTCTACCCCGTGAAGGGCTGCGAGCTGATGAACTGCAGCAAGCTCTTTGCACAGCGCAACCGCTGGTATGCCTTGCAAGGACGTGCCGCCACCGCCGATTACGCCCGAATGGCGCTGCAATGCCATGACAGCCTCAACATCATCACCCGTCAATATGACGAGCTGTTAGGAGGCAAATGGCGCCACGTGGTGGCCCTCAGACAGGAGGGTGCAGCTGCCTACTATGAGAAGCCGGAGGTGCGCACCGCTCAACTGGAGCCGAAAGCCACATTAGGCATCAGCGTGGAGAACGAAGACGTACTCAGGGGCAAATCGGGATGGCACGAGCTGCCCTGCTTCAACAAGTACGTCAGGCGCACGGCCTATATCGACCTCTACAACAAGAGCCTCAGTGCACTGTCCTGGAATGCGGCTGCCTCGGCCTCATGGATCAGACTCTCGGCCACTAAGGGCACGCTGTCCAAGGAACAGCGCGTGGAGGTGGACATCGACTGGACAAAAGTGCCCACCGGCGACAGGGTGACCGGCACCATCGACATCCACTCCAACGGCGGCAGTGAGAAGGTGCTCGTGTCGGTCTTCAATCCGGCCTCGCCCACGCTCGAGGAGATAGGCCATGCCTTCGTCGAAACCAATGGCTACCTCTCCATACCGGCCACTGCCTTCACCGGAAAAAAGGACAAGCAGGACTTTCCCATCTCCATCGTCCCCAACCTGGGTGCCGAAGGCCAGTCCGTGCAGTTGGGCACTCCCATGTCGCCTCTTCAGTTCACCAGCCGTCGCGATGCACCCTACGTGGAATACAACTTTTACTGCTTCTCTCAGGGGCCGGTGGACGTCTACACCTATGTACTGCCCACGTTCACGCCTTGCAAAGACAGAGGCTATGCGGGCCATGAGCGCACCAATATTGAAACCCACTATGGCGTGATGATTGACGCCGGAACACGCATCTTGGAGGGCAGCTCGTCATCGTTCGAATATGCACAGAACTGGTATGACAGCGTGTTGCGCAACTGCCGCATCAACAAGCTCACGCTCAATGTGGCGCGACCCGGATGGCACAAACTGCGCGTCATTGCCGGCGACGGGGGCATCATCCTGCAAAAGGTGGTTCTCGACTTCGGCGGATTACAGCGCTCCTACATGGGCCCCCAGCCGACACAGGCCGGAAGCACCCGGTGAGGAATACTCATCAGCAAGCACAAACTTCAATAAGGATGTCGCCTCAGCCCACGGACTGAGACGCATCCTCCACCAGTAACCTTAGCAACCGAAACCGAATAGTCTTCCCACTCCGGGCCGTCTGCCGTAACCCGCCATTCTCACTCTCCTATCCGTCAAGAACCAGTGGAGCCACACAACAAGCATCTTATGTCAGGACATAAAACTTTACAGCGAAAAGGTTGGAATTGCAGGGAATATTTGTTAACTTTGCCTTCCACAAATAGCCTAATCATGCAAAAGATCAAGTCCTACAAGGCCTTCTTCATCATCTGCTGCACCATCATCTTAGTCTGTCTGGCGCTCTTTCTCAAAGCCTGGCTTCCCAGCAGCCGGAAGGTAGCAATGTCGGCCCGCAACGAGGCCGGCCTGCGCACCATCGACTCCCTCATGCTCCTCCACGACACCATCACGGCTCACTTTGAGTCGGTCCTCCACGCAGAAGAATCGCGGCTCACCCACTCCGCCTCCTCACTTTCGCCTGCCGAGCTCTATTGGGGATGGAAGCTGCTCTACCAGCGCTCTCACCTATTCAAATTCGATTATTCCGTGCGTTATTCCCAGCGTATGCTGTCGGTAGCACGGAGCATGAACGACCCTGTGCGCCGCGTCGAAGCACTCAGCTTCTACGGCTACTCCATGGCTCGTGGCGGCTTCTTCACCGAAGCCACCGAAATCTTCGGCTCCATCCGCACCGAGGGGCTTCAGCTGCCCGACTCCGTGCTGGCCAGCTACTACATCTATGGCGGACGCATGTGGCACGACCTGGCCGACTACGATGCCATAGAACCCTACTCCTCACGCTATAAGGCCATCGGCAATGACTGGCTGGCCAAAGCACTGCCCCACATCAGCAATGCCTCCGACCGTTACTATATCCAAGGCAAGCGCCTGATGTGGGATAACCGACTGCGAGAGGCTCGCCCCTACTACAGCCGGGCACTGGCCCTCACCACTCCCGTCGACCACGAGCGGCGCAGCATTCTGCTGTCCACACTGGCCAACATTGATGTCCGCCTGGGCCGCCATGAGCAAGGCACACATTATTATATAGCATCGGTTATCAACGACCTCCGGCATTCTATCCTTGAGACCGTGGCCATCCGTGCCCTCGGCAGCGACCTCTTCCACAACTACCATGACCCCTATAAATCATCAGAATATCTCTCCCTGGCACTGAAATGCGCATCCACATTCGGCACTCGCTACAGGGTGAACAGCATGGGCAGTCTGCTGCCCGTCGTCGAGGCTCAGAAGCAGCACTCCGACCGGATGCGGCGCTGGATAATGCTGCTCTCCACCATCGTGCTCACCGTGCTCATTCTGCTACTCATCCGCTCGCTCATCTCCGGCATGAAGAAGTCGAGGCAGCTCGAAGAGTCGAAGACCCTCCTTCAAACCTCCAACCGCAAGCTCGACGAAGCCAACCGCATCAAAAACAAATACCTCGGCCACTATATGGACAAGGCTTCCGAGATGACCAATCAGGCCAACGACTTCACCGTGGTGGCACTCCAGAAACTCAAGCTCAAGCAGTACGACGCCGTAGCCACGCTCTTAGAGAAGTTCCAGCGCACACGCGACAAAAAGCAGATGACCGAAGACTTCGATGCCACCTTCATCTCGGTCTTCCCCTCATTTGTCGACGACTTCAACGACCTCATGACTCCCGAAGGAAGGCAGGAGGGCAAGAAGCCCGGCTCCCTCACGCCCGCCCTGCGCATCTTTGCCCTCATCCGTCTCGGCATCACCGACAACAACCAGATAGCACGGGTGCTCGACTACAGTTTCAACACGGTCTACAACTACCGCGTACGCATCCGCAACAAAGCCAAGAACCCGGCCACCTTCGAACAGGACGTCACTGCCCTTTGCATATAAGCCAGCTCTGATGAGAAAGCATGAGGAGGCGCGGATGCTGTCTGCGCATAATGGCTCGTGAATACCGCTGATTCAAACATCTGCCACCTCCTGACTTCGTCAATGCGTCACCCTAAATCACTGCAAATGTTTTTAGCTGGTTGATGCCTGAAGATAAATGTGAAGAGAAATAGGGGTCACAGGATATTCCTTGTGAGTTAGTTAATCGCTATCCAAGCACAGTGCACCCGCGGAACATGAAGCAAGAAGCTCCTCTCAAGTCTGCCATGAAGTTCGTATGCTTAGGTCCACTGACTGTGCTGATGAGCCGGTGGCGGACGGTTTATCTTCGGGGGATGACAAATGGTCCAATGCAGGGACGGTGTTGAGGGGTCAACACTATGGTTCATGTGGGGTGAAAGTGGCGTCATTGAGGGGTAATGGCTGGGGTGACCATATGGTAATCCTATAGTTACTATGTTTGCAAACGCTAACGCAAAGTAAGACCATTGGATATTCGCTCTCGGGG
>ONMG01000053.1 GCA_900318855.1 uncultured Prevotella sp. | reverse complement strand
GCATGGAAAGCACAGGCTCACACGCTGCGGGCCTATTACTACCTGCAACTCATGAAGCGTTGGGGACAGGTACCTCTTCTGACTTCCGACATAGGTCAGAACGCTGATTACACGAAGGTTCAGAAAGCTTCTGTCGGCGAGGTTACCAAACAGATAATCGCTGACTGTGAGGAAGCCCTGGCAACACCTGAAAGCGAAGATGGATTCGGATGGTATGCCCGCGACAACGAAACCAACATCATGACGCGTGCCGTGTGCTATGCCATCGAGTCTGAAGCTATCACCTTTGCAAAGAGCCCACTCTTCGAGGACGGAACATTCACTTGGGACTATGCTATCCAAATAACCAAGAATGCACTCTATCAGCTGCTTACCCACGACTACTCACTGTGGACAAAGGTGTCCGCCAACCACATGAATGCCTACGACTCCTATTTCGACCACAACTGGAATGATAAGCGCGCAGAAGATAAGGAGACCATCTACTCTACAAGTGGACAGTATAGTTGGTTTGCCAGCAACGGACTTCCTTCTACCGACGGACAGACCTCAGCCGGAATGTGCCCCACCCAGGAGCTTGTCGATGCTTACGACATGGCCAACGGACAGGAGGCTATCACGGGCTATTCGGATGCACAACACCTGCATCCCATCATTAATACAGCTTCCGGCTACGACCCAGCCAATCCTTATAAGGACCGTGACCCACGCTTCTATGCCACTGTATGGTATAATGGGGCACCGCGTCATCTCGCCGCCCCCAACGGTAACAAACTGGAAACCTATGTGGGCGGACGCGAGGGCATCAACCTCACGGGTAACGGTAACCGCTACACGGTGACAGGCTATTACATCCATAAGTTCGTGGACGACCGTTCCTCCAAGACGGTCAACTATGATGGTTACAACCGCTTCTGGCGTCTGGCCGACCTCTACTACAACTTCGCTGAATGCGCTTATCAGGGCCAGGGACCTGATAACGAAATCAACATTGGTGGCAACATGCAGATGTCGGCCCGCGATGCCGTCAACAAAGTGCGTGAGCGCTCAGGTTGTGGTGACCTGCCATCGGGTATGGACAGGACCACCTTCGAGCGTCGTTTCCGCAAGGATCGTCTCGTAGAGTTCGCCTTCGAAGGCAAGCGCTTCTTTGACGTTCGTCGTTGGAAGGTTCTCGACTCCACTTGCAAGCAAATCACTGCAATGAAAATTACCAAAGACGGTACAAATCTCAAATACGAGCGTTATGCTTATCCTGAGCACGTATGCACTACTGACAAGTATCTCCTTTACCCGTTCAACGAGAGCGAGGTGCAGAAGATGCAGGACTTCACTAAAGTCGACTGGCAGAACCCAGGATGGTAAGCATATACAATAATAAAACTACAACAACATGAAACATCTGTTTTATTTCATAGCTCTCATCGGTGCCGTGTGCCTCACTGCATGCAGCAGCGACGATGACAACAACGACGGAGCCATAGAAGCCGTTACCAATGCCACGGCCACTCCTTTCATCGGCTCTGTGAAATTGAAATTCAAAGTTCCTACGAGCGCCAACTTTTATTACACGCTCATCACCTATAAGGACTCTGAAGGAAACGTGAAGCACTATAAGGCTGGAATTGATGAAATCGACTCCTTGTCGGGCTATTGTCAAACTACCATAGGTGGATTCACTGACACTGACAGTCATGATTTCGAACTGCAGGCTGCCACCCTTCATGGAAACCTCTCGAAGGCAGTCACCGTGAGTGCTGCACCCATGTCGGGCAAAGAAGCCAAAAACTATGTCTTAGGCACAGTGACGGTCACGCCCGGAGATGAAAGTGCTCTGCTTAAATGGACCAATGAATCAGGCGTAGGTGTCATGATAATAGCCTCCTATTCTGACATCGACGGCAACACCGTGACTGAAAAGATCGACGCGTCGGTCTCCGCACAGGCTACGCTGACGAATCTGAAACCGAACACACCCACTAATATTAGTGTTAAGGCTCAGAATAAGGACGACCAAAGCGAGACCGAAACTAAGGTTTTCACCGTCACAGCGACACAAAATGCTGATGATACCATCTATCCAGACATCGACTACTTCACGTTCAACACCGGTGGAGTCAACCAGGAGACTATCACACAGCCCAATAAGCACAATCCTTATGAATACGAGATAAGGACTACTGGCGGTGATCCTTTCTGTCCTACATTCGGACTGAAGAAGCCTAAAGCCGGAACCGTGTTCAAGATGCGCTATAAGGCTACGAAGGACTTTGTCATGGAATTCTTCTGGTGTGACTTTGGCGGTGGTGCAGCCGGTGGACGCTCTACCACTGTGGAAGTGAAAGCCGCTGACAAATGGACTACCTTCACTCACGACTACGGTGCTGCCATGCAACAGCACCACTGGGCCGGAAAGGTGGGTGACTTTATCCGCATGGATATGGGCAACTTTGCCGACAATGTCATCAACGTGCGCAACATGCACTGGGAATAATTCCTAACGATTCTCTATTGGGTGCAGAAGATAAAGAAATTCAACTCCTGCACCCTATTTTAATCCTTAACAACACAACAATTGATTATGATTCAACTCAAAAGCCACTATCCTCTACTCTTAAAAGCACTGATGTTGCTGTTTCCGGCTACTCCCCTGAATGCTCAGACCGACCTCATGCAGGATACTTGGGTAGGTACCGACGCTCTCGGACGAAAGGTGCCGACGAGCAGCGAAGTGGGACTACAGAAGACGGATAAGAATAGAACTGTAGGCATCTTCTATATCACATGGCACACCATGAACCTGCACAACGGAAAACCCTATAAGGCCGACGTGACAAAGGTGCTCGATGCCGACCCTAAGGCCCGCCTGGACGGCAGCAATAAGCAGTGGACAGCAGGGTCCTACCACTGGGGAGAACCCGAGGCGGGCTATTTTCTCTCGCAGGACGAGTGGGTGATACGTCGCGACCTCTCTATGCTCAGTGATGCCGGTGTCGACGTGCTCATCCTCGATGTCACCAATGCTGTGCTCTACTGGGACGAATGGAACAAGCTCTTCCAGACGATGCATAAGATGCAGGAAGAGGGCAACAAGGTTCCTAAATTCTGCTTCTGGGCCTTCAATGGTGATGTCCTCACCGTGGTGCAGCGTCTCTATGAAGGTGTCTACAAGCAGAACAAATACCGTGACCTGTGGTTCTATTGGGACGGAAAGCCACTGATGCTTTGCAACACCAACCCCACCATGGATGCGAATGGGGGTGGGGTGAAGAACACAAACATCAATTACGATCCAAAGGCAGCCACCGACGTTACCAACCCTCATTATGGCGACCCGGACTTCTGCAAGCAGTACTACACTGACTACACCCAGGAGGTGAAAGATTTCTTCACCATGCGCAATATGTGGTGGGGCTACTACAACTGGGCCGGTAAACGCTATGTCGGCACGGAGGACAACTGGTCGTTTGGTTTCCAGATGGACGACAAGCAGGTGGCCGACCTTACACCTGAGCAACTTGCCGCCAAACATCAAGGACGATTGGAAGAGATGGCTGTCACTCCGGCCCAACACCCCATCAGCATCACCGGAAAGAGCTGGAGTAAGAAGGGTAGGGAACCCAAACTCAACCAATACGATATGCCCGTTGAAACCTTTGTGCCCGCAACAGGACGGAAGGAAAAGAATCCTACGGCATGGGGTATCTACTTCCAGGACCGCTGGAACGACGCACTCAAGGCTGACCCTGACTTCGTCTACCTGAACGACTGGAACGAATGGACAGCCGGTAAATACACGGCTGGAAAGGACCCCGGAGGAAAACCCAACAAGGATCTCGTAACCTTTCTGGGCAGAAAGAACTCCTTCTACTTCGTCGACCAGTATAACGCTGAGTTCAACCGAACGATATCGCCCATGAAGGGTGGATACACCGACAACTACTATATGCAGATGGTCGACAACATCAGACGATACAAGGGAGTGAGGTCCATCCCCGAACAGAAAGGACTTGCACAAAGAACCATTGACGGACAATTCGACGACTGGAAAGCCGACACAACAGCCATCTATCTCGATACGAAGGGTGACACCTTCCACCGTGACTTCGACGGCTACGGCGACCTGCACTACACCAACAACTCGGGCCGCAACGACATCATTCAGTCTAAGGTAGCCTTTGACGCCGACAACGCTTACTTCTATGCGGAGACAGCAGCACCTCTCACTCCAAGCACCGACAGTAACTGGATGCTGCTGCTTATCGATGCCGACAAGAACCCGTCGACCGGCTGGTATGGCTACGACTATATCGTGAACTACCGCGTGAACGATGCCCACACCACTCAGCTCATGAAGTGGAACGGTAAGCAGTGGAAGAAGATAGCCAACGTGCCCTATGCGGTCAATGACAACAAGCTCGAACTCTCCTTACCGCGAAAAACAATGGGATGGATACAGAGCAAGCTGACCTTCGATTTCAAGTGGGCCGACAATCCCGCCAATCTGAAGTCGCCCATCTCATTCTGCACCGATGGCGACACGGCTCCGAACCGCCGTTTCAACTACCGTTGCATCTGGAGCAAGGACTGACACCTATATTGTTCACAGCTCATATTGCCCTGTCATTTTCCCCAACGGAAAGGAAAGGGCAATATCAAGCAGGCAAAGGGAAGGAAGTCATACTTTAGTCTTTCCGCTCCAGATGGAGCTATGGTTCTGAAGCTACATCAACATGGACATGGTCTTTTGATGATGCTTCGTGGCTATGTTAGCACAGCGTGCAAGTCCATCGCTATTTTCCTTCAACTTTATCTTCACGCATCAATCAGTCCTAAACATTTAAGATTGACGAAGCCAGGAAAAGACTGCGGCTGCACATAGGAGG
>ONMG01000316.1 GCA_900318855.1 uncultured Prevotella sp. | reverse complement strand
TATTCCAGGACCAAGAGTGAGAGGCAGTAGCCCTGGTGTGAGAGGGCACGGCACCCTTGGGCGAGAGCAATGACTCCTTGCTTCCTTCCAGTACAAAGCTACAAATGTAAGTAAAACAACATATTGTTTAGCTACACTAAAGTTCAAGGAGAGTACAGCGCAGAGAAAAGACCGTTCAGAAATAAAGGGTAGTCATGCAGAACACAGCTACTCGTAAGCCCCATGGTGTTCCCTGACAAAAGACAAGAAAAAGGACCACCCACAGGAAGCATCCCTGGGAAGAGATGCCCGCCTATTGATGGTCCAAGTGTCAGAAACAGTGTAAAGGAGACTCCTCGCCTGCCTCATGCAGGCAGAAGTCTCAGGATGAAAGTCAGAATTTTTTGCCCACAAGCTGGAACGCTTTGTCGCCGTCCAGCATGTTGGTCTGAGAGTCGTCAACATAGACCGCAGCCTCTATGAGCGTCATGGTGAGCGTGCGGGTCTCGGCATCGTAGACTCCTGCCGAGTAGTAGTTGTTCACATAGAAATAGATTCTCACCTTGTGGTCGGCACCTGCATAGCTGAGATTGAGGTCTATGGGCTTGGGGTTGATGAGCAAGGTGGGAGGATTAGACTGATAGAAGCCTATGTAGCAGTCCAACGTTGTGTCGCTCAGTTTCTCCATAGCCTCCTTGAGCTCCGTATTGCTCACATTCTCAGCCAGCGGTTTCAGCGGGAAGTTCTGGATGGTAAGGGTGGAATCGGTGACAAGCGACCAACTGACGTCGGCCGAGTCCTTCTCCGTTGCCGACCCTGCCTTCATAAAAATGCAGTCGCCGGTGTAGGAGCCACTGGCAGCAAGGAAGGCAGAATGCTGCTCTTCGGGAGTGATGTACGAATCTCCGTCATTGCTGCCAAGACAGGATGTCAGCATGAGGGCACTCACGGTGAGGAGTGCAAGCGTAAAGATGGATAGCTTTTTCATTTTAATTGTTATGAGTTATTAATGTTTACTACAAGGTAAACGCACCAACGGACGAAACCTTGCACCGGACAGGCAGAAAAATTCTGAAAAAACAGTTTCAGTCTCAGAGCTGGCTCTGTTAACCACCTCCCGGTGAGCTCGGGGTGCCCCTGCCCCACTCTGATTACTACTTACATGTGCCGAATGCCGGCCTTCCCAATCCGAGGCCACAACAGCCGACAGTCGTGCTGAGCAGGGTGCGCTCAAACATATATGATAAGCCACTATTATATATAATAAGGTATAGAAAGCGCCTCTCAATCCATCAGCGTGCCCCGCACAGCAACTGCCGCACAATGCCCCCAAGGGCATAACCTAAAAAAACTCGTCAGATTGTGCCAGTTCCCATGCAAGGTCTGCCCACAAATAGCATTTAAAGGGCAGAAACTCTTTAAAAATTAAGTAAGATGATAAGTAAGAAGTATTTTCTTTTAACGGTCCTTCTCGTCCTGACCGCCAGTATCTTTACCTCCTGTAATGATGATGACGACAACGACGCCAGCCGCTACTACCCCGATGCAGTGGTAACCATCAAACAGGTGAATGGACAGACTATCTTCCAACTTAACGACAGCACTCGGCTCTATCCGGTGAACCTCACTCCGTCGACCTTCGTCAAGGAAGTGAGAGCATTCGTGAACTACCGGCCCGCCAAGGACAACGAGATTAAAGACAAGGATATGAAGAACGTCTATGTGAACTGGGTGGACACCATCCGCACAAAGAACATGGCCGAGGACAAGGGAACGGAAAACAACAAACTCTACGGCAACGACCGCCTTGAAATCGTAAACGACTGGATGACCGTGTGCGAGGATGGCTATCTGACCCTCCGTATGCGAACCTATTTCTCACCGGGAGTTGTGCACTATGTCAATCTGGTGAAGGGCGCAGAGCCCTATGAAGTGGTGCTCCATCAGGATGCGCGTGGCGACACTATCAGCGGACGTCCCGGCGACGCCATAATGGCCTTCCGTCTCGATAAGTTGCCTGACACCAAGGGTAAATACGTGGATCTCACACTGAAATACCGTTCCTTCAGTGGGGAAAAGAGTATTAAGTTCAAGTATCGCACAAGAAACCAATAGCGGCTGCGTTATCCCTGACGAAGTGGTACTGAAACGGATATCGGACAAGAGCGACGAAAAGGCCCTATTGGAGGCTTTCAACCGGGGCGAGGCCTCGGCTATCGACCGTCTCTTCTGCACCTACGCCGGCTATCTCTCCGGTGTAGGTGCACGATATGTCGATGATGAAGACCTGAAGGATGTGCTTCAGGAAAGTTTCATCAAGATTTTCACCCACCTCCATTCTTTCCACTATAAGGGCGAAGGCTCACTGCGTGCCTGGATGACGCGCATCGTGGTGAACGAAGCCCTTCTGACGCTTCGGCGACGCAAAGCATCACCCGAGGTGCTCTTTGACAAAGAGCCCCCCGAAGTGGCCGACGAAGCCCCCGACACCGAAGGACTCACTCCCGAAACTCTCGTTAAGCTCATACGCAAACTGCCCGAAGGCTATCGACAGGTGCTCAACCTCTATGCCATAGAAGGCAAAAGCCATAAGGAAATAGGCCAGCTACTGGGTATCAAGCCCGACAGTTCGGCCTCGCAATTCCACCGGGCTAAAAGCATGCTGGCCCGGTTGATAAAGGAATATAAAAAAGGATTAGAATATGGACGGCAAATGGATTAAAGACTTGCGCCAGTTGGCCGGCAACTACGAAGGCAAGGTGCCCGAGGGCCTGCTTGACGACATCAAGCAGGAGATGAAGCGCCGGGGCGAAACCGCCGGCACTCCACCCCAGAAACAGCCGATGCTGCTACAGCTTCATCCACGGCGTATTGCAGTGGCAGCAGCTGTGGCGCTGGCCGCAGGTGTCGGGCTTTGGGAAGCACTGCCCCGGAAGGCTCAGCCCGACACTGCTCTGACGTCGAAAATCCGGTTGGACTCACCAATACCCGTCAGCGAGGCCTCACAGCAGGCGAATGCTGACGACGCGGTCCCGTCAACATGCCCCGACGATGCGCTGCCGGCCCACAGCGGGCTGCGCCAGCGCTTAGGCACCCTCCTTGCTGCCGCCACCTCGCGTCCTCATTACAATGCCTCAAATCAGAATCCGACAGCGGCCGAGACTCGGCAGCCGGCAGAGTCACAGATCGTGGCACAGGCCAACACAGAGCAGAGCCGTCGCCCCCAGCAACAGCCGGTAAAAGAGTCGGAACACCCCCTTCAGCCTTCGACCCGCCAGGAAGAAGACTATCAGCCAGCCCGCAGCTACGGTTGGCGCGATGAAGAGAGCCACCATGCCGTGAGCATCGGACTAGCTCTGGCAGGAGCAACAGGCAGCAACCACTCAGGCTCCGGCATCACGCTCATGTCGGCCGAGCCCATTGGTCTATCCTACCCTCAGGACTTCAGCGCCAAGACTACCACGCTGTTTGCTGCCGGCAAGAGCGACCTGAAGGAAAAGTCGAAGCATAATCTCCCATTGAAAGTGGGCTTGTCGGTGAGCTATGCCATCAACGACAGATGGAGCCTCCACTCGGGTGTCGACTACAGCTATCTGAAATCCACTTTTACCACGTCCGACGTCAGCAGCACCAGCACCACATCGCAGAAACTCCACTACGTGGGCATACCGCTCGGAGCACGCTACAATGTGTGGCGATGGAAGGGGCTGAACACCTACGTTGGAGCAGGCGGCGAGGCCGAGAAACTGGTGAGCGGAAAAGCCGCAACCACACGCGTCACTCGAAACATAGTGACCCCTTCTTCCAAAAATCTCAAAGAAAAACAGTTGCTCTGGAGCACTTACGCCACGGCCGGAGTGGAGCTTAAGCCCGTGGACCACGTGAGCATCTATGCTGAGCCCGGCGTGACCTATCACTTCAAGAATGGCAGCAGCATCGAGTCGGCCTTCACAGACAAGCGCCTGAGCTTCAGCCTCCACATAGGGGCCAGAATTCATTTCGGCAACGACTGATAGCAGTACGCGTCCACAATAATCGGAACCTGGGAGAGAGCTACTGCGTAGC
>ONMG01000054.1 GCA_900318855.1 uncultured Prevotella sp. | reverse complement strand
TCGGCAGTCAGCTTTGCCTGCAAGACATTGCCGAGCGTGTCAGCCCGATTGTATTTCAGTGCGACCGTATTGCCAGCCGCTCTGCTTCGATACTGCTTGTCCACACGCGAGACGATGTCGTGCATGCCGTCGGTGAGCAGGTAATCGGTGAGGGTGCGTGCTTTCTCATTGCGGTTGTCCTTGTAGAAGAAGTTGTAAGTCAGCGCCCATTCAGATTTTCCACTGTTGACCTTTGCGTAGACCATATCGTCGCTATAGCGGGCTAAAGCCTGCGTGAGGTCGGTGCCAAGCTCATCTCCCGCATCACTACGCCGTGTGTGGATGTCGATGACACAGACAATGCCCTGGCCATAGCGCACGCCGGGATTGTCGATATAATCCACCGATGTAACCTGCTTAGGGTCGTGCATCATCACGTCGGACTTTGATGCGATGGCACCATTGATGCGCAGTTGTACCTCACCACGGTTGAGACGGTCAGCAATGGTATGGCGCGTGACATCCACTCGAACCCAAGGTAAAGCCAGCCGCTCTAACAGCGTATATCCATTATTAGAACTGTTCCGCACAGCTAACGAAGGAAGATAGCGTCGCCCGTCTGGGCGGAACACCACTCTGGCAGCCCTCACAGTAACCTCTTGAAGGCTGACAGTGGTATCCTTTGCCGCAGTCGTCTTTGTGGAATCCTTCAGATTTGGATGCTGTGCTACTATGGTCAGAGCCAAGAGCAGGAAGAAAGATAAGAGATAAGTTCGTTTCATATCTTTGCGTGTTTGTTGAGCGCAAAGGTATGAAACGAACGGTGAGAAACGAAATAATCAAACTGACATTTGTCTGACAATTGCTATATATCGGCCTTTCATAACTGGGCACGCCACAGAAGAAGCTATCATTGGCCGGCATCGGCCTTCCTCAGCCTCGTGGCCAGCTGGAAGAGCGACGGCAGAGCGATGCAGAGTGAGAACAGCACTGCGAGCAACAGGGTGTGGGTATTACCGCCAAAGAGGTCAATGAGCTTGCTGTCTGCTTGGTTGGGCATCACGTGGTAAACGATGTAGCTGACTGTGTTGTTCGTCCAGTGGAAGACTATGCCGGGAATGATGCTGCCCGTACGGTAGTACATCCATCCGAGAAGAAGTCCGACGAGGAAGGCGTTGAAGCCTTGGGCCCAATTGCCGTGAGCTGCACCAAAGAAGAGTGCCGAGATGGCTATGGCCACCCAATGAAGATTGCCTTTCAAGAGCGAAAGCAACTTACGAAGAATGGCTCCGCGAAACAACATCTCCTCGGCTATTGGGCCTATCAGAGCTATGTCGAAGTAGGCCCAACGGCTTGTCAGCATCTTCTTGAAGAGGAACTTGTAGTCGACTGGCATCTCATAATGCATGCCCTCCAAAAGACATTCCAAAGGGATGATGAGGCCGATGGACAATAGGACAGTCCATATCAGTACTGCCCAAGGGCGCTGTCGCAGATAGACGGGACTGACGGGAGTGTACTTGTGGCGGGCAAAGATGATAATGAGCAGCAAGCTTCCGAGAATACTTGCCAGGACGATGCCATCGCCCGAGACATCAGCCTTGCCGTGCAGACAGGCGGTGAGAGCGGTGCTGAAGGGCTTGCCGTCCATCGTCATGGCGATGATGAAGACGACAAAGTTGCACACTACTTGCAGAACAATGTAGATGACGCAATACCAGATGATGTCGATAATGCTTCGTAACGGTTTGCTCATAGGAATGTTGTATGATTCATGATCGTTTCTGCTTTAAGTCTGTCGTCGGCAAGTTGAGCGGCAAGAGCCTCGACACTACTGAACTTCCGTTCGCTCCTTATGCGTCCGAGAAATTCTACCCGCAACTTTTGCTCATAAAGATTACCGATGAAATCGAAGATATTCACCTCTATCGTCACGTCCTTCCCGCCGAAAGTAGGCCTACTGCCGATGTTCAACATACCGCCGAAGCTGCCACTGTGCCCCGGCAGCATTACGCTGACTGCATAGACACCAGCTGCCGGAATCATTTGTCCCACTGTTTGCGGATCGATGTTGGCGGTGGGGAACCCGATGCGGCGCCCCTCCGCAAATCCGTGGGTCACGGTTCCCCCTAAGGTGTAGGTATAGCCCAGACACTGATTGGCCGATACGATGTCGCCCTCGGCTAAGAGCCGCCTCACTTGCGACGAGCTCACATGGACGCCTCCGCCGGGTTCAAAGGGCGGCGCTGCTTTGACGTCAATACCCAGCTCTTTGCCGTAGCGGATATAGTCGCTGAATCCTTCGTTTCCTCCCTGGCCGAAGTGGTTGTCGTAGCCTATGATGAGCTTGCGCATGTTCAGCTGGCGATGGAGCACAGTGTCCATGAAGTCGAATGCGGACATAGCGGCCATCTCCGGTGTGAAGTGAAGCACCACAACGCGGTCGATACCGGTCTCAGAGAGTAGTTGCAGCTTCTCCTCCGTAGTGGTGAGCAGCTGAGGTACATAGTCGCTCTGGAGCACCTGCCGAGGATGCTTGTCGAAAGTGATGACCACTGACTGCAGGTCAGAGTCCTTTGCTGCAGACGTGACGCATCCGATGAGGAAGCGATGACCGCGGTGGACACCATCGAAGAAGCCTATTGTTCCAACACAGGGTTGCTTAAGGCAGGTGTTGCGGTCAAGATAAGTAGTTTCCATAATCCTCTTACTGTTTTTCCCTTCTTACCTTGAGTCGCTTGCATGCCCTCCACAGCTCACCGACAATGAGTACGGGCAGTGTGACGGCTATGCACAGCATCCAGTCGTGGAAACTCAAGGGAACGGTACGGAAGATGCTGCCTCCGAACTCCACGATAAGCACTTGTCCGACGAGGATGAGCACCAGCACGAGAGCCATACCGTGGTCGGCCCAGAAGCGGCGGAATGCCGAATGGCAGGAGCCAAGTGCTTTAGCGTTGAAGAGATTCCAAAACTGCATCATCACGAAGATGGTGAAGAAGATGGTGAGCTCCCTGGGCTGTACACCTGGGTCCACACCATGCTCGCAGTGCCAGAGCAGCACACAGAGCAGCAGAGCGAAGAGAATGCCACAGCCCACGATAGCTCTTGTCATGGCAGGAGTGATGATCGACTCGTCGGGGCGGCGGGGCTTCTCGCGCATCACCTCGCGCGAAGGAGGCAGAGAGGCCAGTGCAAGGGCAGCGAAAGTGTCCATGATGAGGTTCACCCAAAGTATCTGTGTCACCGTGAGCGGCATGTCACTGCCGATGAAGGGCCCTGCGAGAGCCACGAGCAACGCGCATACGTTGACCGTGAGCTGGAAGAAGAGGAAGCGCTGGATGTTCTTATAGAGCGACCGTCCCCACATCACGGCGTTGGCAATGGAAGTGAAGGAGTCGTCGAGAAGCGTCATGTCGGAAGCCTGTTTGGCAACGTTGGTCCCTGAGCCCAGCGACAGTCCTACGTGGGCATAGTGAAGTGCCGGCGCGTCATTGGTGCCGTCGCCCGTGACCGCTACCACCTTGCCTCGTTTCTGCAGCATCTCCACGAGCCGCTGTTTGTCTGTAGGTTTGGCGCGCGACATCACCTTGATGACCGGCGCGCGCTTGTAGGCCTCCTCATCGGAGAGCGCTTCCCACTCGGGGCCACTGATAGCAGCGTCGGCGGGTGTATTGTCCTTCCAAACGCCTATCTGACGTCCTATCTCGATAGCCGTTGCGGAGGTGTCGCCGGTGACGATTTTCACTTCTATGCCTGCACGGTGGCACTGGTTCACAGCAGCTGCTACGTCGCCTCTGACGGGGTCGGAAATGGCTGCCACAGCCTGCCACTGCATGCTGCCTGCCTCTATATGGTTGAGGTCGGGAAGTTCGTCGCCAAGTTCCTTACAGGCAAAGCCTAAGGTGCGCATCCCTTTCTGCTGATAGCTGAGCAGCTGACTGCGAAGATGCTGGCGCTCACTGGCACTGATGACACAGAAGTCGGCTACAATCTCGGGAGCGCCCTTGACGAAGAGCCAGCGTCGGTCGTCAACCTCAGCAACGGTGGCCATAAACTTTCTCTCTGTGGAGAAAGGCAGTTGAGCCACCACACTGCAATCGTTGCGCAGAGAGCGGTAGCTCATGCCGTTGTCCTTCACCCAAAGCAGCAGAGCCACTTCTGTTGGGTTGCCTATACCGTCGTCGCCATTCAACTCAGCCGTCGTGTTCACGGCTATACCACTATAGAGAATGCTAAGCTGCATGTCATCAAGGTCATGAGCATCCATCTTAGCCACCTGCATCTTGTTCTGTGTCAGCGTGCCGGTTTTGTCGGTACAGATGACATCTACGGCTCCCATCGTCTCGCAGGCGTGGAGACGTCTGACCAGGTTGTGCGACTTGAGCATACGCCGCATGTTCAGGGCTAAAGCCAATGTTACGGCCATAGGCAGTCCCTCGGGCACTGCCATCACGATGAGTGTGACGGCCATCATGAAATACTGGAGCACGGCCTGAGCCATAGCTAAATAGTTGCCACTGTGCCAAAGGGTGGGATTCATGAGCAAGTCGCGACCCAGGAAAAGCGCGAAGGCAGCAATGGCTACGCCTGAGCCTACCTTTGAGATGAGCTTAGCCAGCTTGTCGAGCTGGATGTTGAGCGGTGTCTTGGTGTGGGTGGCCTCGGTCGACTTCCGGGCCACACGCCCTATCTCCGTAGCATCGCCCACAGCAGTCACCTGAGCTTCTCCCCGGCCACTCATCACCATTGTCGACTTGAGAAGCCGGTTGGAGGGGTAGGTGGCCTCGGGGTTGGAACGTTCGACTCCGACATGTTTCTCCACGATAGGCTCACCGGTAAGCGACGATTCGTTGACTTCGAGATTCACGCCCTTCAGCAATATGGCGTCGGCAGGTATCTCATCACCTGTCTCCACTAAGATGATATCCCCCACAACGACGTCGCAGAGCGGCACCTCCATCACCTGACTATCACGGCGCACCTTCACCGGCTGCCACTCGCTGACCGTATTGAGCAGGTCGAACTTCTTAGCAGCGTCGCGTTCGAAATAGAAGCCGACGGTGGTGGCGAAGAAAATAGCTAATATGATACCTATAGTCTCGGTGAACTCTTTACTTACGATACCGAGCACCAAAGAGATGGCGGCGGCTACCAGAAGGATGATGATAATGGGATCACGATACTTGTCGAGATAAAGCTTCCACATGGAAGTCCGTTTGGGAGGCGTGAGGAAGTTGTTTCCATACTTAGCACGACTCCCTTCAACCTCGGCGGGCGAGAGACCTTGCAGAATCTTTTCTGTCTGATTGCTTGCTTTTACCATACTATGTGCAAATTTACAGAAAAAACGCCACACGCTTCTTTTTTCAATATTATTTAACTTGCGAGGGACAGCTCTGGGTCACAGTATATTTTCCGTGAGCTTGTCAATTCCAGTATAGTGTGCACTCGCAACATGAAGCAAGTAATTTCTAATTCCGGTGCTCTTCACCCGGCATTAGTCCACCATATGCCGGAGACAAGTACGCCATATGCCGGAGAATTGACAAACACACGATTGACCATCTGACAGGTGGCGTATTAATCGTTGGAATCTGCGGTGCTCATGGGCATCCATGTGCAGACAGCAGCTCACTCCACACTCATTCTCTTCAGAGCCGCCATCATTCATCAACATGCCGCTACACGGGGCCTCCTCCGCACCTCACGGCTCCTTAGCTGCGCATCGCATGGCTGTCTCGTCGCGAACGAAGCGTTCCCTAAAGGCTACAAATAAAGGGAGACATGCCAAGAATCATC
>ONMG01000320.1 GCA_900318855.1 uncultured Prevotella sp. | reverse complement strand
GTCCTTGAAGGTGTTTCGCCAGGAAGTGTAGATGGCCTTGAGGTTGGTCTCGGTGTATTCCAGGTCAGAAAACATCTTATCCTCGCTGATGGCCGTCTGGCTGTCTTCCGTGAGGAAGTCGCTGCACGATGAGAGTCCGACAGCGGATGCAATGAACACGGACCATAGCATCACCAGTTTTATTCTAAGTTTCATAATAGTAATGTTCATGTTAACGGTTGGTCATTAGTATTTAGTCTCACGCATGCTTTAAAGAGTGAACGACAGTCCGAAAGTGTAGCTGCGCGTGGGAGGATAGTTATAGTCGCCGACTTCGGGGTCAAAGCCCTTGTAGGGGGTGATCGTGAAGAGGTTGCTTGCAGTGAAGTAGACACGCAGGGCACTCAGGCGGAGACGCTGCAGCAAGGGCTGGGGGAACTTATACGACAGAGAGAGCGTGGACAGGCGCAGGAAGGTCGTGCTCTGGATATAGCGGTCGGTGTCATAGGCCGAGTAACGGTTGTAGCTACTGGCGTTGGTGATGACACGCGGGAACTTGGCCCCGGTATTCTCCGTAGTCCAGCGATCGGCCAGGTCAGGGGTTGCATAACTCAGACCGACGGAGTTGACCAGATTTTCATAGTAGCTGCTGATGGCGTGGCCGCCAGCGGAATAGTTGAACACAGCATTCAGCGTAATGCCCTTGTAGGCGACGTCCGTAGCAAAGCCGCCATAGATGTCCGGATCGACATTATCGTAGACATAACGGTCATAGGAATCGACGACACCGTCCTTCACACCGTCAGGGCCACTGATATCCAGGCAGAAGAGATCGCCCAGTCCAACAGTCTTTCCGTTGTAGTTAAGGCCTTCCCATTGGCTGCGGTTGCTCTCGTTGGCTATGCCGCCGTTCTTGTAGGTGTATATGTTATGCAGGGGCTTGTCTAGGAAGATGTTCGATGTGCGTCCTCCGCTCAGTATCTTCTCCACGCCGCTGTAGAGCTTGGTCACTTTATTGCGGTCATGCGAGAGGTTAGCGCTGATATTCCACACGAAATCACTTGTCTTGACCGGTGTTGCACGCAGCGCGATCTCGAAACCCTTGTTCTTCAACTCGCCGATATTCTCAATCGTGTATTTGTAGCCGGAAGTGGTGGGCAGGTTGTGGCTCATGAGCAGGTCCGTGTTCGTGATGAAGAATGCATCGAAGGAGAGACCGAGACGATCCTGAAGGAAAGACATGTCGAAGCCAAAGTTGGCCTGTTTCTGCTTCTCCCATGTGATGGAAGGCGTACCACGGCGTCCGTCGGTGACATAGGTGGCTTCGCCATTGCTGGCATTGGGAGTATACAGGGTGACGTAAGCGTAGTTGGAGATGTCCTGGTTACCGGTGATACCATAGCCGGCACGCAGTTTCAGCTGGGTGAAGACATGTTGCTGCTGCATCCATTTCTCACGGGCCATGTCCCATGCTACGGAGAAGGACGGCATGAAGCCCCACTTGTGGCCCTTGCCGAACCTCGACGAACCGTCATAACGTCCGGTGAGGGTAACGAAGTAACGGTAATCATAATTATAGTTCACACGACCCACGAAAGAAAGCAGTGTGTTGTTGGCGAAATCTGAATCCAAAGATTTGTTCTCATTGTCTGCTGCGCCTGACAACTCGTGATATATCAGGTCGTTGCTGGGGAAACGACGGGCTGAGACACCGGTGAAATTGCTGGACACCTTGCTGGCAGAGGTGCCAAGCATACCATTGATACGGTGCAGGCCGATGGTGGTCTCGTACTGTACGGTATTGTCCCACTGCCACTCAGTGTAACTCCAGCGCTGGTGGTCGGCACGAGCATCACCGCTGTAGTGCCGGTAGCTCTCCTGGATGCCGGTGGGGATGTAGCGCATCCACGACTGCTCGGAATGGTTGACGGCGAAGGTGGAGCGGAGGTCAAGGCCCTTCATGGGGTGGATGTTCAGGTAGTTGGACGATGTGAGATAGTACCTGTTGCGGTCCACCTGGATCTCCATGGAGTTGAACGGATTGAAATAGTTGTTGTTCTCCTCAGAGATGGCACGCCAGTAGAGCATGCGGTAGGCTTCGTCGTGACGGGTTGCATCGTCCATGTAAGGAGCATAGTCGATGAGTGGGTTGGAGCGGACAAGGGCCATGTTATAGACATCGTCAGAAGGGATGTCATCCTTCGTATAGGTATAGGAGGTGTTCGTACCCACCTTCAGCCAGCTCTTGATATTGGTGTCGGCATTGATGCGGCCGGAATATTTCTGCTGCTTCGTGCCTTTCACCACGCCGGTCAGGCTCGCGATATTCATGCTCAGGAAAATGTTGGTGTTCTCGGTGCCCTTGGCAAAGCTCACGCTATGGTTCTGCTGTACGCCGGTATGGGTGACCTGCTTGAGCCAGTCGTAGCTGCGACCGGAACGGTAGCCTTCCAGCTCTTCCTGTGTGAAGGCTGTCGTGGACTTCATCAGGACGTTGTTGATGTAATCCTCACGGTTGGCATCGGGATGTTCCAGCATGTATCCGTTGGCGAAAGCGTCAACACGCAGGTCGAAGGTCTGCTGGCCATCCATGGTCTTGGGGCGGTGGCCCATGGTGGTCAGGCCGATCCATCCATCATAGGTGATGCTACCTTCACCCTTACGGGCCCGCTTGGTGGTGACAACGACGACACCGTTGGCGCCACGTGAGCCATAGAGCGCCGTTGCCGATGCGTCTTTCAGCACCGTGATGCTCTCCACATCATTCACGTTGATGGAATTGAAGAAACTGAAATCGTTGCCCATGACCAGACCGTCCACGACATAGATAGGAGACGATCCGGAGTTGATGGTGTTGATACCGCGGATGCGGATGTTCGAATCCTCGCTGGGCTTCACTGCAGATGTCACGCTCACACCGGCCACCCTGCCCTGCAACGCATCATTGATGGTGGTCACGGGTTTCTCGGTGAGTACATCTGAATTCACCGATGATGTGGCGCCGGTAAGGTCGCTCTTCTTCATAACGGCACCGACAACGACGATCTCGCCCAAGGACGATTCCTCGTCTTTGAGCTTTATCGTCATCTCCTTGCCATCGACGGTGACAGTGGCGGTATTGAATCCCACGAAGGACACTCTCAGCTTCTCGCCATTCCTGGCCTGGATGCTGAAAGCACCGTTGATATCCGTGACGGTGCCACGGCTGGTGCCCACAACGATGACATTCGCTCCGGTGAGGGCCTCACCGCTGCTGTCTACCACTTTTCCTTTCACAGTTTGCTGTGCCCAAATCATGACAGGACATAGCAACATCATGAGTAGGAGTTCAAAAAATGAGTTTCTCATACGTTTTGTAATTGTTAAGATTGTAATGATTGGTTTATAAGGATCATCTACCAAGATGACTTGTCCCAACAGTTGTCACGCCAAATCCATGGTCATCGCACCCTGGTGGTTGATGTTGCGGTCGAGGACACGACTACGGTAGCGGTTGGCCTTTTCCAGGTTGCCCATGCCGAGATAGCCCAAGGCAAGCATATACTCGCAGTGCTCGGTGTTCTTCTGCTGCAGGTCGCCTTCCCAGATGAGCAGATCGGGGAGCGAGACAGCGAAGTAGTCCATCTTCACGGTGTCGAAGATGTGCTTCTCGCCGTAGGTGATGAGACGATAGAACACGCCGTTGGCCTTGCCGTTGAGGCGGTCACGCTCGGCTTCGCTGTCAGCCATATCGGCCAGGGCACGGTAGGCGAGTCCACTGAAGAAGATCTTGTCGGGCTTGGCGTCGTTGTAGTACATGGCGGCGGCAGGCTCCGTGGGACCGAGCAATGCCTCCTCGAAGCAGCGGCGCGCTTCTGCCGTGTCGCCCTTTTGGCTGTTGGCAACGCCCATGTAATAGTAGAAGTCGTTCTCCTGTGCGCCGTAGAGTTTACCTTCACCGAGGTTCTCGGGATAGACCAGGCACTCACGGAGCAGGGCAATGGCCTCGTCGTTCTTGCCCTCAGCTATGAACTGCTTGGAGCGCTGCAGGCGACAGGTCTGATACTGGAAGGCCACCTTGCCTTCGCCACCCTCCCAAGGATGGAACTTGCGATGATCGATGACCTCGCGAGCCTCATCGTAGCGACCGAGCTGATTGAGCAGTGTGGCTTGCTCAAGCACGAGATCATCGCGCCGTGACACCTCTTCCGGATGCTGCTGGAGCCGAGCCAGACGGTCGGCATAGGGATGCTGCATCACCTTGCAGAGCTGGTCGAGCTCCATGAGGATGCGGGCGTCGGTGGTGTCGAGATTGTAGGCATGCAGCATGTAGTCGAGTGCCTTCTGCTTGTTGCCCTCCTTGTTGAAGGCGGCAAGGGCGAGGTTGCGCCACACTTGCGGGAAGCGGTCGTCGTTCTTCAGGCTGAGCTCCCAGTTGCGCACTGCCTCATCATACTGGCGCTTGTCATAGAACAGACAACCGAGATAGTAGGGTGC
>ONMG01000012.1 GCA_900318855.1 uncultured Prevotella sp. | reverse complement strand
CCCCCGAATGCCACCCTCAATGTCCACCGCATGGGATAGCCCCCATGGTCGTCCGAAGACAGTGTTGTCGTCCATGGCATCACGGTTCAGCGACGACAGGTGAGCAGACCGGGAAATGATAGTCCCATCTGTTACCGATGTGCCCCATGGAATCGCACGGGCATTCTATGCGAATAAATCGTTTACTACCAACATTTCTTCCAAACTCGTGAACGCTTAGAATGCTCGTGTGCCCCGCTGGTTCCAACGGCTGATGCACGGCCCATCAGATGGTCAACTTACCGTCAGCCAATGCGAGGGTGGGCGCGTGACCCTCTAAAAAGTGCACGGTCCAACCCTAAGCGTCGAACAGATTATTTCATATTTCTTAGCCTTTCAGTTGGTCAATAAAGAAAATTGTAGTACCTTTGAACACAAAATACATCCAATGAAACTTCATATCACGTTCAAGAATATCCAAGCTTGTCATCCCTTGCACAAGACTTATTCCACCGACAGCTACTACCAGCGTCTGGCCAACCGGCTCTATGACCACCTACAGCAACGCTTCAACAACGGCGCCATGCAGGAGGATGAGTTGCCCAATATATCCCTGGCCCTCATCCGCTATTTCGAAGACATCGTTGCCGACTCGGGACTCTGGAGGGCCTTCTCCCGGCTGTGCGAGCAAGAGTTGGGCTACACTGTGCCCCTCTACCACGACCCAGAAGAATATTATCCCGACGAACCCAGCCTGAATGCCATAAGATTCCTGACATGGAAGACCATGAGCGACATGCACCCCGACCAGATGATATATGCCGACGACAAAATGCTGCTCGACATTGGTCAGGAAGCTTACAGTCTGCTCGACGCTGAATTCGAGAATGCACCCGTGAACGACGAGTTGTCACGCGATACCGACGCCCTGCTCGACAGCGCCGACACCGATTTCAACCGTCTGCGCCAAACGCTCACCGTGCTTACCACCTCCTACCTGATGGATCACCGCAGCACACAAGAAAACATACTGAAGATCATCAACAGCTTCGGCGACAAGAAGGAGCTGAGCACTGAGCTAAAGGAATATCACGCCCGCATGAGTTTCCTCTTTAATCACAAGCTTAGTCCCCTGGCCCTGCCGGCATACCTATGGCTGAAGGCCATAGCCGAGGTGCGGGGCAAAGAGCAACAGGCAACCCATCTTGGAGCCATAAAAGTGGAGAAGCAGGATACCTGGCGCATAACGGCACGCACGGAGAAGGACATCAGCATCGAGTCGCTCCACGGTCACACCCTCACGGTACCGGTGGAGGAACTCAACATCGACGAGAAGCAGCTCGCCCAACACGACGGTCTGTTGGGCTCCTTCGTATTCTATCAGGAGGCGTGGCATCTTAACGGTCTGCTCGTCTCCATGCATCTCAACGGCCGCTTTGAAGAGATGCGCAGCCAATGCCGCGACATACCTCAGGAAGGAACCCGCAGCTACTCCTCGGAGGAGCTCAAGCAAATGTTCGGCGGCAAGACGCTCATCTATACTAAGGACAGCAACGAGATGAAGAAGCTCCTGCAGAAGAAGATGAAATATTCAAAGACGGTCGACCTGAATCAGCTGAACTCCGACAAGCCGGTGACCCTCTTCATCGACGACAAGGATACTTACTACAACCAATTCTTCTCCTTCGACACAGCTCCTTGCATCAAGGATGCAACCAATCCTTACTACAATCCCAAGCAGGCCCAGGCCGAGGCAATCGACATGCTGTGGGACGAGGAACGGTGTACCACCCATATGGCAGAATACCTGGTGGAGCACGACATGCTGCCCGATGCCTATCACCAGCCCGAATTCCGCCCCGCCGTCTCAGCCTCCCAGCAGAAAGCCGACCTGCTCTTCTTCATGCGCTATCACCGAAGCAAAAACGTCTGAGGCTGCGCGGGGCCGGCCGCCACCACTGCCCGGCCCCGCCTAATGAGAAAGCAACCATCATAGAAGGATGAACGATGAAGTCACACTCTTGGAACGAGTGAGGCAGGGCGACCGCCCCAGCTTCAACCTCTTCTATCTGCGCCATTATCCGCAGGTGCTCACCTTTGTGAAAGCCATCGTCAAGGACGATGCTCTTGCCGAGGATGCCACGCAGAACCTCTTTATCCAACTATGGCTGCACCGGAAGCAGCTGCCCCAGGCCGACGCTATGGACCGCTATCTGTTCGTGAGCTCCAAGAACATGGCACTCAACATGCTCAGGCAGGAATTCAGATACCGGTTCGCGGAAGAGGTGGCCGAGACATCAGCCACAGGCAATACAACCGAGGAGGATGTTGAGTTGATGGAGCTCTCCGACCGTATCAACCGCGCACTGGCCGACCTGCCCGAGCGACAGCGACAAGTGTTCGTAATGAGCCGCTTTGAAGGACGGAGCAACGCAGAAATTGCCCGGGGACTCGGCATCAGCGTGCGCACCGTGGAGACGCACATCACAGCAGCCCTGCAGAAACTCAGGAAGCTGAGACTTGGGGCACTGTTTCTAATCATTAACCTTTATTAACTACGTGTTTCGTGTCCATAACCGTGTCTTGTCACTGAGAACAGACCTAATTAATGGAACCCAACCGACTAAAGACATTATTACGCCAATACTTCAAAGGTGCGCTTCCTCCAGCATGGCAGGCGAAGATGGCTCAATGGCTCTTGCTCGACGACACCTCGGCTCCGAAGGCGGAAGTCTTGAACGAGCTGTGGACGGAGAGCAAGGACGCTAAGGTCGACTTATCCCGGCAGTTGCATTCGCTCCAGGCAGTGAACCGCCGCCTTGACATCATGGAGCCGCCGCACAGGTCGATTCTGCGCGGCCGTCTGCTGCGCTATGGCGCTGTCGCCGCTATTGCGCTCGCCGTAGGCGCTGTCGGCAGCCGGCTCTACTCACTGCGCCTCACCCAGCGTCCCGCCTTTGAGCAATGCTACGCAGCCGACGGCACCGTGAAGCACCTCCTGTTGCCCGACGGCACCAAGGTCACCCTCAATGGAGGCACCACACTGATGTATGCCTCCAATTTCAACCATTGGCAGGAACGTCAGGTCTATCTGAACGGTGAGGCCCACTTCGACGTAGTCCACAATGCCCACAGCCCTTTCACGGTGCAGACAGCCAACCTGAAGGTGAAGGTACTCGGCACCCAGTTCAACGTCAAGGCCTACCAGGATGAGTCCACCATCACGACATCACTCGAGAGGGGATGCGTCGAAGTGAGCGATGGGAGAACGAGTCAGCGCCTTCGTCCCAACGAGCAGGCCGTCTACAACCGCTACGACGGCACCCTCCGCAAGTCGGCCGTTGACGCCGGCAAGGTGGCCAACTGGACTACCGGCGGCATGCACTTTGAAAACCAGCCACTTAATGAGGTGCTGAGCCAGTTGGGTCGACGCTTCGGCGTGAAATTCCAGGTGGGGCCGGGCATTGACGTAGGACGGCGCTTCACCATGCACTTCCAGTCGGACGAGAGCCTCGATGACATCCTGCATGTGCTGACACAAATCTACGGCAACCTGACCTTCAGTCACCAGAAGCATAACGTCACACTGCTTTTAAAGAAAGGAGGATAAGGCCCAGAAACCCAACCAACACAAACCCCAACCAACTCAGCTCACCAGCCAGAGCCCAATACAATTGACTTAGTCACTTTAAACCTTTATTATTCACATATGTTTATATCCATCACAAGAATTACTCTGCACGGCCTTAGGGTGGGCAGGCTTTTCACTGTGGCCTTGCTACTCGCATGGGGATGCTCAGTCTACGGACAGAATCAGAAGATTCAACTGCCCAACAGTCCTACCGTAGGCTCCATCATCCGCGCAATCGAACAACAAACGAAGATGTCGGTGGACTACAGCACCAACGACCTCAATCCACGAACAAGTATTAATGTAGGGAGAAAGACCCTGAAACTGTCCGATTTGCTCGACAAGCTGCTGTCGGGCACCCGCCTGCAGTACACTATCTCAGGCAAACACATCATCATCTCCGGACGGAACACCTCCCCACAGCTCTCGTCGCAGTCGGGCAATAGCACGTCGAGACGGAAGCTTTCGGGTAAGGTGACCGACAGCCAGGGGGAACCTATCATCGGAGCCGCCATCCGGGAAGTAGGGAGCAACAATGCCACCGTGACCAACGCCGACGGTGAGTTTGTGCTCAATACCGACGGCAAAGGCGCTCTCCTGGTGTCCTACATTGGCTATGCCGACCAAAAAGTGAGCATCAACGGCAAACACCGCCTCGACATCGTCATGCAAGAGAATCAGAAACAGCTCGACGAAGTGGTGGTCATCGGATATGGTACCACCACAAGAAAGAGCATCACCGGTGCCGTCGACCAGGTGAAGAGCAGTATGCTCGAGGACCGTCCTGTCGCCAATGTAACACAGGCCCTCCAAGGAGCAGCCCCCAACCTCATCATCCAGCGCAAGAGCTACAACCCGAATGGTGAGAACAACAACCTGAACATCCGTGGTATCAGTACCACCAACAGCAACGCACCGCTCATCGTCATCGATGGTCTCGTGATGAACGGCAATGCACTGAATGAGCTCAATCCCAACGACATCGACAACATCTCGGTGCTCAAGGATGCCGGTGCGGCAGCCATCTACGGTTCACGCTCCTCGAATGGCGTCATCTTGGTGACCACTAAGAAAGGCCATCTGAACGAGAAGACCAAGGTGCGCTTGAGCACTGCCGTGGGCTGGGAGGATCCGCATATCCTGTTCACCCCCGTCAAGGGCTATCAGAATGCCACGCTGAAGAATCTCTCCCTGACGAATTCGGGCATGGCCCCAGCGTTCACGCCCGAGCAGATTAGAGACCTCTACAACCATCAGTCGGAGGAGAAATGGTTCCTGCCCCAAATCTTCAGAACGGCCCTCCAGCAGTCGCACAACCTCAGCGTGTCGGGCGGTAGCCAGAAGACCTCCTACATGGTGAGTGTCGGCTACTACGACCAGGAAAGCAACTACGTGGGCAACAAGGATTTCGGCATCAGCCGCTATAATCTCCGGTCAAATATCACCACCGAGCTCGGACGCTTCAAGCTCCAGGCGCTGTTGGCCTTCACCCGCAACAACAGCCTGTCGACCACGGGAGGAAGTCTCGAGATTGACGCCGAGCGCGTTCCGCCCTACTATTACTACCGGATGAAGGAAGACGGCAAATATCTGCTCAACGACATTCTCTCGGAATTCAACCCCTTGGGCAGCCTTGAGGCCGGGGGTACCAACAAATACCGCAACAACGACTTTGTGGCCAACCTCAATGCCGAACTCAAGATTATCGACGGCCTCAAGCTCAGAGGTGTGTTCGGAGTGGACGTGGCCGGACAGACCCGCTACACACGCACTCTGCCCATACCTTATTATTATAGTGCCGACCAGGCTACGCCATCGCGCTATGCTAACGAGAAGAACTATACCGACAACTGGAACTACGACTCTTACTTGATTAACTCACAGTTGTTACTCGACTACCAGAAGAGCTTTGGCAACCACAATGTCACCGGACTGCTCGGCGTTACCAATGAGAGCTACACCGGCAGAGGCAATGAGATAAGAATCGACTATGCCAACACGGACTTAGGCACCTCTGCCAACGACGATGCCGAAATCACCATCGGCAACGGCTCACATGTCTATCCCGAGGACAACATCCGCACCAGCATCACATCGGTGCTGGGTCGTCTGGCCTACAACTATCAGGAGAAATATTATGCCGAGTTCGACTTCCGCTACGATGGTTCCTCGAAGTTCGCCAGCAAGAACCGGTGGGGATTCTTCCCGTCAATGTCGCTCGGATGGCGCATCAGCAGCGAGCCTTGGATGAACTACTACAAGGAGCACATCGGCGAACTGAAGGTGCGCAGCTCGTATGGCGTCCTGGGCAACCAGACCATCGGTACCTACGACCGCTACACCACCTATAATATGTACACCAACACCTACGCCTACAACAACAAGACCGTTACAGGCGCTGGATTCACCTTGGGCAACGAAGACCTCAAATGGGAAAAGACCAAGACTTTCAACGTGGGTGTCGATGCCTCCTTCCTCGGCAATTCCCTGAATGTGTCGTTCGACTACTTCTACAAGCGCACCGTCGACATTCTGATGCGTCCCGTAGTCCCCTCGGTCTTCGGCACGAGTCAGAACATGGCCAACCTGGGCGAAGTGAGCAACCGAGGCTTTGAGCTGTCGCTGAGCTATCGCGTGCAGACCGGCGACTTCATCCACCGATTCAGCGGCAACCTTGCCGACTCCTACAACGAACTCAAGAAGTTCCCTCAGGGCGAGGAAATCACGGGCTCCGACGAAATCTACTTCATCAAGCGCGTGGGCGTCCCCTTGGGATCGTACTACGGCTACAAGACCGACGGGCACTTCAAGAGCTATGAGGAGATAGAAGCCTCGGCCATACCTGTCGGAGCCAAGGTGCAACCCGGCGACAACAAGTATGTGGACCGCAACAAGGATGGCATCATCGACTCCAAGGACCGCTACATCCTTGGCAATGCCTTCCCCCGCTTCACCTTTGGATTCACCTACAATCTGGAATGGAAGGGTTTCGACTTCAGCCTCTTCGCACAGGGAGTAGGAAAGCGCGACATGATGGTGCGAGGCGAGCTCATGGAGCCGTTCCACTCCAATTACTCCTACGTGATATTCAAGCACCAGCTCGACTTTTGGACTCCCACCAACACCGGTGCCAAGTATCCAAGACTCAGCGCTCCCGGAAGTGCGTCCAACTCGAACAACTTCCGGCAGGCTTCCGACATGTATATGCTCAACGGCGCCTACCTCCGCTTGAAGAACATCACTTTGGGCTACACCCTGCCGCAGGTGCTCACGGGAAAGGTGGGTATTCAGAAGCTCAGAGTCTACCTCACAGGCCAGAATCTCCTTACCTTCTCTCACAACTCCTTCATTGACCCTGAGTCATCAGAGTTCAACAATCAAATGGTCAACAGCGGTGCCAACAGTGCCCGTAACTATCCTACACTGCGCTACTACGGCTTTGGCGTTGACCTCGAATTCTAAACACGATAGCAATATGAAACGCAATTTGAATATCTTTGTCGGGTTGCTGCTTCTGTCCCTGCTCACCGCCTGCAACAGCATGGACAACGCACCGACTAACAGTTACACTGACGCCAACTTCTGGACATCGGTCGACAAGGCCCAATTGATGTTGAACATGGCCTACAACCAGATGTACAGCGCAGGCAAGATGTGGAACGACGAGCGCCTGAGCGACAATGTGTTTCAGGGCCGTGGCTTCACCGACCAGCGCACCATCCGCAATGGTCTCGCCGATGCCTCTACCGGACTGTTTGCCTCCGAATGGAAAGACCTCTATGGGGGCATCAAGACGTGCCACGTGTTTCTAGAACATATCGACCAGCTGGAAGCCAGCGAGACGCTGAAGGAGAACATGAAGGCACAGGCAAGATTCATCAGAGCCTACCTCTACTTCCGGCTCACCAATTTCTATGGCGACATTCCTTTCTTCACTAAGGACATCACGCTCGGCGAGGCCAAGACCATCAGCCGCACACCACGCAGCGAGGTCATCGACTTCATTCACAAGGAGCTCACGGAGATACTGCCCCTCCTGTCCACGAAGGAACAGCTCACCGAGAGCGAAAGGGGAAAGATCACCCAGGCTGCCGACCTGATGCTTCAGGCGCGCGTCTACCTCTATGACAATGATTGGGCCAACGTGGAGAAATGCTGCGACCAGATCATGAGCGGCCAATATGGCCACTACAGTCTGTTCCCAAGCTACAGCGGACTGTTCGATTCCAAGAACGAATACAACGATGAGGTGATACTCGACATCTCCTATGTACCCGCTAAAAGAACCTGGGGAGAAATGCTTGACATGGTGCCGCTCTCAAAGGGCGGGCGCGTCATCAGCACCGCTCCTACACAGAGCCTTGTCGACAATTACCTCACACTCGATGGTGACCCTATCACACAGTCGCCGACCTACAACGAAGCCAATCCCTATGCCAACCGCGACCCAAGGCTCACGGCTACCGTCATCTACGATGGCTACGACTGGAGTGCCAATGTGGCTGACGGCAGTAAAGGCGAGGTGATTCGCACACGGCCCAACACGAATACCGCTGATTCCTATCAGGGGCCTACGGCCAATCAGAGCTGCACGGGCTACTACGTCAGAAAGTACTACGATGCAACGCACGAGGCCAACGTCGCCATGAGCAATAACATCATTATGATGCGCTATGCCGACGTGCTGCTGATGTATGCCGAAGCCATGAACGAACAGGGCAAGATGTCGGCCGACATATGGAACAAGACCATACGCGCCATCCGGCAGCGCGCCGGCTTCACTGCCGCCAAAGCCTTAGACTATCCGGCAACGTCCAGCCAAGACGAGATGCGGCAGACGCTGCGCAGAGAGCGCCGCTCAGAGCTGGCACTCGAAGGGCTCCGCTGGTTCGACATCAAGCGTTGGAAGATAGGTAAAGAAGCTTTGAACGGCAGGGTGCATGGAGCCAGATTCGCTGACAACAACAGCTACATCTCTTTGGACAACTACCAGTTCAACGAATCGCGTGACTATCTCTGGTCGGTACCTCAGACACAGATGGACATCGACTCCAACCTCAAACCGAACAACCCCGGATGGTCCAACTAACAATAATAAACAACAACAGACTCAAATACATCAACTTATGAAATCCAACATATTATCATTCTTTATCCTGGGCGCTGCTGCCCTGGTCTCATCCTGCACTTCCGATATGGAATATAAGGACGTGGACGTGACACCCGTGGACCAACTTTACTCGCCCAAGGACAACAAGCAGGTGGAGCTGCAGGCCTCGGCCACAGCCAGTGTGTTCTTCGAATGGTCGCCTTCGCTGGCCCAGGACGGCAACGCACCACTCTATGAAGTGGTGTTCGACAAGGCCGACGGCGACTTCACCAAGCCTATCTACCGCATGACCTCCGACGACATGGGTACCCGCAGCTATGCCACCATTACCCATAAGGTGCTCGACAAGGTGGGGCAGCTTGCAGGCTTGGAAACCGGTGAGACCGGCACCGTGAAGTGGACCGTGGTATCGTCGAGAGGCTTCAACCAGGAGACTGCCAAGGAGAGCCACTCACTGGTCATAACCCGTCTGTTAGGTTTCTCCGAGATTCCCAGCCAGCTCTTCATCACCGGAGAAGGTTCCGAGGGCGGTACCGATGTTACGAAAGCCTTAGGATGTGCCTCGCCGGCTTCGGGAGAGTTCGAGGTCTTCACCCGACTGGAGGCCGGCAAAACCTATCACTTTGTCGACAAGGCTGTCGAGGGTTCCCGCATGTTCTACGTTGATGGCAGCAAGCTCAAGGAAAGCGAGAACGGTGTCAAGGAGGCCACGGTGAAAGAGACGGGCATCTACCGCATCAATCTCGACTTCAATGTGGCCACAGTGAGCATGAAGAAGGTGGTGAGCCTGGGCTGGTTCTTCTCACCCGACAACAAGGTGGACATCCCCATGAACTATGTGGGCAACGGTGTATGGAGCGGACAAGGTCAGACTCCTTTCCACCAGGAGAGCTGGGGCCGAGACGAACGCTACAAATTTGAGATGGTACTCGACAACAACGGCACCAAGGAGACCATACACTGGGGGCCGACCAAGGCTTCGCTCGACAGCCGTCCATCGGACAACCAGGCTGAGGACTACTTCTACATGAAGCAATGGCCCGTGAGCCAGTGGGACAACAAGTGGAAACTGCACGGACGTTTCGACAGTGGTGTGAACGGTGGAAAGACCACTAAATTCACCTTCATCGTCAACGCCTCCGGACCATATCGTCACAAGGTGGAGTTCGGTAACTAACAAAGGGGCACGCTCTCTCCGGCCCGGATTCGTCGGGGCCGGAGAACGGCCTTCCAACATTAAGCCAACAACTATGAAACAAAGATTGTTTAATGTATCATTGATAGTGGGAGTATGCCTGTCCATGGCCTCCTGCATGGAGATCGATGATGAATATACCTATGGGAAAGAGCAGCAGACCATTGACTGGAACGCTGCTGCCGACAGCTCGACGACGGCCTTAATCAGCCAGTTCTGGGATTCGTCGAAGCACTATTTTGTCTACGACGCTGGCCAGTTTGCCAACGCACCCACCAATAACTATTGGCCACAGGCTCATGCCATGGATGTGGTCATCGACGCCTATCTCCGCACGGGCAACACCAAGTATTCCGACCTCTTCAAGCAGTGGTTCGAAGGCGTGAAGGCCATGAACTACACCAACAGAGGACGGAACTACCGATGTGAATACTACGATGACTCCGAGTGGATAGGCCTCACCATCATGCGCCTTTATGAGACCACCAAGGACAATGCCTACCTGGCAGCGGCCAAGGACATCATGGAATATATCGAGACCGGTTGGGACGATACCTCAGGCGGCATCTCCTGGGCCACTTCACACCGGTCGTCCAAGAATGCCTGCTCCAATGGTCCCGCCGCCATTCTGGCTGCCAAGCTCTATCTTTCCACCCAGGACAAGCACTATCTGGAATGGGCTACAAAGATTTATACATGGGAGAAGGATAACCTCTTCAACCAGGCCACGGGTGCTGTCTACGATGGACTCAATAGTGACACGGGCGACTTGAGCACGCTCTCGCTGAGCTACAATCAAGGCACCTTCTTAGGTGCCGCCCATCTGCTCTACGGCATCACGTCCGACGCCACCTACCTCAACGACGCCAGGAAGGCTGCCTTCTTCGGTATCAGCAACAGTGGCAATATCGACGTGGGCAACAACATTCTGCGCGACGAGGGCACAGGTGACGGAGGTCTCTTCAAGGGTATCTTCATGCGCTATTTCACCTCGCTCATCCTCGAGCCCCAACTGCCGGAAACCTATCGGGTGAAGTTCTCCACCTTCCTTAAGAACAATGCCGAGGTGCTCTGGCGCAATGGCTTCAATAAGAAGAACATGCTTGCAGGCCCCAACTGGGCCAGCAAGGTGGGCACCACTACCCAGCTCACCTCGCAGACCAGTGCCTGCACACTCGTGGAGATGATGCAACTTTACGAAAGGGAAGCTAAGCCATGAGATGTTGTGTTCTATTGCTTCTGATGGTATTGAGCGGAGCGAATGCTTTGGCCGGAGGACGGCTGACCGACTATGTCAATCCTCTCCTGGGTACAGCGACTCTATGGAGTCAGCACGATCTTCAATACGTCAGACACCGCAAAGAGCGCACCTGGGGAGCAGAGGTCTTCCCAGGGGCTTCACTGCCGAATGCGATGGTTCAACTGAGTCCGGTCACTAAGTTTCACAGCGGCTCGGGCTACCAGTATGAGGACAAGCTCATTTACGGCTTCGCGCATACCAACAAAGGGCACTGGAATCTGCTCCATGTACCCCTGTTGCCCGTCACTCAGGGATTCACAGCCGACAACTATGCCTCCACCTTCCGTCATTCTCAAGAGAGCGCCCGTCCCGGCTACTACCAGGTGATGCTCGACCGCTACCACATCAATGTGGAACTCACTTCTACCCTGCATTGTGCCTACCACAAGTACACCTTCCCCCAAGGAGCAGTGAAGAAGGTGCTGGCCAACATGGCCCGCAACAACAATACCGTGCATCAATGGGCGCTATGGAAGATGGGCGAGAAATCGTTCGGAGGCTATCAGGACGGCGAAGGCAAGATATTCTTCTATGCCGAAGCCAACTGCCCCGTAACGGCTGTTGGACAGCGTCAGGGCAGAGATTATCCCGTTACGGTCATTGACTTCGGAGGCGACGGCTCCACGCTGGAGCTCAAGATTGGATTCTCCTTCACCAGCGTGGAGAACGCGCGCAAGAATCTGGAGGCTGAGATGAGCAACAAGGGATTCAGTCAGGTGAAAGCCGAAGCCGACAACACCTGGGAGCAGTTGCTCAGGAAGGTACAAGTAGAGGGAGGCACCGAGCGTCAGCGCCGCATCTTCTATTCATGCCTCTACCGTTCGTTCCTCTGGCCGGCTCTGCGCAGCGACGTCAACGGTGACTTTACCGATGCCGAAGGCCACATCGTGAACAAGGGATTCGCCTACTACACCAATCCCTCCTTCTGGGACGATCACCGCAACAAGCTCATCCTGCTTGCCCTGCTTGAGCCCAAAGTGGCCACCGATATTATCCGCTCCATCACCGACAAGGGTGAGAAGCAAGGTGGCTATATGCCCACCTTCTTCCATGGTGACCATGCCTCTACCTTCGTTGCCGGATGCTATCTGCGCGGACTTCGCGGCTTCGACCTCGAGAGCGCCTACAGGCTACTTCGCAACAACGCCTTCAGACCGGGTAAGGGGGGACGCCCCTACCTCGACGAATACCTCCGCCAGGGGTGGATAGCCGAGAAGGACACCATCAACGTGCCCTACTACGATGAATACAAGGCTGCCGTGACCAAGACTCTGGAATATGCCTATGACGACTATGCCACGGCGCTCATCGCCAAGGTACTCGGTCACAAGGCCGACTACAAGGAGCTGATGCGCAGGGCAGGCAACTACAAGAACGTGTTCGACGCTTCAACAGGATTCTACCGTGGTCGCACTGCCAACGGCAAGTTTGTCAGACAGTTCGACCCCTACTATCCCTACTTCGCCTACCAGTTCCGTGAGGCCAATGCATGGCAGGAACTCTTCTATGCACCTCACGATCCCGAGGGCGTGGTGAAACTCTACCCCAGCAAGAAGGCAGTCGAGACAAAGCTCGACTCACTCTTCAACGAGCCATGGCGGGGCTATGAGGTGGAAAACCTCACAGGCTTCATCGGCAACTACTGCCATGGCAACCAACCCGGTCACAGCCAACCCTACATGTACTACTTCGTGGGGGAGCAGCCGAAGGCACAATGTGTCCTTGACAGCATCATGAACCACTACTACGACATGGGCGACGAGCACCTGGCCCTGGCCGGGATGGACGACGCTGGCGAGATGTCGGCCTGGTATGTCTTCAACGCACTCGGGCTCTACACCTATTCACCTGCCGACCCACAGTACATCGTCACGGTACCACTCTTTCCACAGGCCACCGTCACTTGGGCTAACGGCCGGGAACTCATCATCACCAGGGAAGGAACAGGACGGAAGATTAAACGTATAAGCTGTAACGGCCACACTCTCAAAGGATGGTTCCTATCCCATAAGAGCATAGCCCAAGGCGGACGACTGAACATACTGACCGAACCTACAGCCCCTGGAGAGACACCCTTCCACGGAGCAAAGTAACCCCTCATCCCCCACTGACAAGTGAACGTCCGTGAAGAGCCACCACGAAACAACTCTTGCAGCTCGTCGTTCACTGAAAGTCACCTTTCCCCCATTGGCAGCAGCTGCCAATGGGGGAATTCTTTCTAACCACACCAAGGACGCTGTCAGCAGATGGATAGAAGTGCCATATTCTTACTTTTTTAGCCCCATAACAAAAAAAACATCAGGATTCCTTCGCCATACACCTACTATTTAGTATCTTTGCACCGTAAGCTATTGCCGACGCCGACAGCACCGATGACCACCGTGAACAGCAGCCCAACTGCCCGACGTTACAACCCAGCCCATGAGAACTTGAGCTATCACCAATCAACCAAGAATATGAAAAGACTCTTTACGTTCATGCTTTTTCTGCTCATAGCCACAACCTATGCGCAGGCAGTGCCGGCATTCCCCGGTCTGCTGAAAGTAAGACAGCCCGACGGCACTTCACTGACAGTGAGGCTCATCGGTGATGAGTTCCTCAATTTCTACACCACTGCCGACGGCTTCAGCGTCGTCAAGAATGCCACCGGCGCCTTCGTCTACGCCTCGCTGAAGGATGGGACGCTCCACCCCACTTCGCAGATGGCTCACAACGCAGGCGAGCGCCGCAGTGCCGAGGTGGCCTTCGTCAGACAACTGCCCCGGGGTCTCGCTCCCACCATGAATGCAGCGCAGCAGCTCAGGAAGAGCCGTGTCCTGAAAGCATTAGCCACCTCTCACTATGCCCGGGAGTCCCACTATGACTACTCCAAGTTCAGAGGGCTCGTCATCCTGGTGAACTACACCGACAAGAAGTTCACCTATCCCGCCGCAGTCATCGACAGCATGATTAACCAAGAAGGCTTCAAAGGCTTCTACAGTGTCGGAGAGACACCACAATGGCAACCTTGTACAGGTTCAGTGCGCGACTACTTCGAAGACACTTCGGCCGGGCAGTTCAAACCTCATTTCGATGTCATCGGACCTATTGAATGCGGAAAGAGCAGCACCTATGTGGGCCAGACCAGCTCGGCACAGAGCCTCTTCAAAGCCGTGCTCGATTCTGCTGACGCACAGGTGGACTACAGCCGCTATGACACCGACGGCGACGGCACCGTCGACATGGTGCTTTTCCTCGTGGCCGGCCCCGGCTCACACTACAACGGTGGTAATCTGCTATGGCCCCATGCCTCGACAATCTTGAACAAAACCCTCGACGGAGTGAGATTCGGTCGCTATGCCTGCTCGGTGGAACTGCGCGGCATCGTCGACCTAAAGAACTATCCCGACCTGGCTAACAATCCGGAATACCAACTGGGGCTCGACGGTCCAGGCACCATCTGCCACGAATTCAGCCATGTTCTCGGACTACGCGATGAATACGACACCAACTACGCCTCGGGCGGCAAATGCCCCCACCCCGGCTACTGGTCGGTGATGGCCAATGGCTGCTACCTCAACTTGAGCCGTACACCTTGCGGATACTCTCTGCTGGAGCGTTGCCAAGCCGGATTCGCCCAGCCAGAGACTATCAACGCAAGCGGAACCTACACGCTCCAGGACCTGATGGAAAGCAACCGGGGGTTCCGTATCAACACATTGCAGGACAAGGAGTTCTTCCTTCTGGAGAACCGTCAGCAGAAAGGCTGGGACCAATACCTGCCCGGCCACGGCATGCTGGTGTTCCGCGTCGACTCCACGAATCCTCAGGTGTGGACGAACAACACCGTGAACTGCTATTCCTCACACCCCTACTACGAACTGCTGCGGGCAGGCGGCGACAGCATCAATGAGGAGACCTACTCGAGTGCCTCCAAACTGATTGACACCGACCATGACCCCTATCCCGGCACACGCCAGGTGGAAAGGCTCGACAACACGACGACACCGAGCCTGAAGTCGTGGGCAGGACTTGAGAACGACGTAGCCCTCTCCGACATCCACGAGGACGACGGGGTGATAACGCTGAAGGCCACACGCACCATCGTGCCGCAAATCGTGGAAGACTTTGAGCAAGTGGACACTGTGAATGCCGACACCATAGGAGTGGCAGGCAACTTCACCACGTGGGACTTCGACCACACCGGTGTGAGCCTGGCCGACTCCACCACCCAGAGCTTCATCAGTGGGGCTCGAGCCGCAAGATTCTACCGCAAGGGCACACTCACCTCGGGCCTGCTCAACTACACCCTCACTCAACTGAAATTCACGGTGAGCAATCCCACGGGGGCTGCCTCCTACTTCCGCGCCTTTGTGAGCACTGACAATGGGGCCTCCTGGACCGGTGTTAAGAGT
>ONMG01000033.1 GCA_900318855.1 uncultured Prevotella sp. | reverse complement strand
TGAGCCTCACGTCGTTTCCAGGGGGTGGAATTCCGTCGACTAAGGATGGAAATCACATATTCTTTGGAAAAATAGTGCCACGGTTGATACATTGCTGCCGACTTTTTTTATAACTTTGCGCCCAGTAATTCATACATTAGACTTTCAAAAATGAAGAACGTCAGAATTTTATTGTTAGCGCTTGCCGCTGTCCTGATGGTGGGCTGTGGCACATCGCGTACAGTGCCCCTCACCGGGCGCAAACAGAGTCTCATGGTGTCCGACGAGCAGGTGCTCGGCCTGTCGAACCAAGAGTACACCCAATTTATGAAGACAGCCAAGAAGTCGACCAACGCAGCCAACACTGCCATGGTGGAGCGTGTAGGAAAGCGCCTGGCCAACGCCGTGGAGACCTATCTGAGAAACAACGGCTATGCCAGCGAAATCAGCCAGTATCAGTGGGAATTCAACCTCGTACAGAACAAAGAGGCCAACGCCTTCTGCCTGCCTGGCGGCAAGATTGTGGTCTACGAGGGTCTGCTTCCTTACACCAAGACTGAGGCCGCACTGGCCATCGTCCTGGGCCACGAGATAGCCCATGCCGTAGCCAAGCACAGCGCCGAGCAACTCTCCAAGCAGTACAAGCAATCGCTGGGCACCCAGGTGGCCAGCAGCATTCTGGGAGCGGCCGGCGTCAGTTCGTCGACCATACAGCTCGGACAGATGGTGGCTCAGTACGGATTCAAGTTCAAAAACTTGAAGTACAGCCGCTCAAACGAGAGCGAGGCCGACCACATGGGACTCATCTTTGCTGCCATGGCAGGCTACGACCCGCGCGAGGCTATACCCTTCTGGCAGCGCATGTCGTCGGGCAGCAACAATCAGGATGACCTCCTGAGCGACCACCCGTCGGATGCCAAGCGCATTGCCGCTCTGCAGCAGGAGATGCCCGAGGCACTGAAGTACTATAAGCCCGCTCAGACCACAACGACCAAGACAACTACGAAAACAGTGAGCAAGACGAAGACTACCAACAGAAAGAAGCGCAGATAAGTCTTCCGCACACACTGACTAAGAGACGAAAGCCCATGGACCCTAAGGATGAGGTTCGTGGGCTTTCTGCCGTTCAGACGTTCCCCAGGAAGACATGTTCTATACCCTCCTCGCGGGCTATGCGCTCTGCACGCTGCATTGTGGACAGTGGAGTGGCATAGAGGTGCGACATCTTGTAGAGCGGGAAGAACCTGCTGATGTGCAACGGGGCGGAGGCGAGATGGTGGGCCGTCAGCCAACCGCACATCTGCCGGAACATCCCGGCGTCATCGTTGACTGTGGGGATGAGCAGATGGGTGATTTCGAGCCATACCCCGGCATCCTTCATTCTGAGGATGGTGTCGAGCACTGGGCGCAGACTGCCACCAGAGACCCTGCGGTAGATGTCATCGGAGAACGATTTCAAGTCGATGTTGGCAGCGTCGAGCCAGGGCAGCAGGTCGTTCAGCGCCTTGACATTGACATAGCCTGCACTGACGAGCACATTCTTCAGCCCCCGCTCGTGAGCCTGTCGGGCCGTATCGCGCACATATTCCAGGTAAGTGAGCGGTTCAGTATACGTGTAGGCGATGATTTTCTGTCCCTCTCTTTGTGCTATCTCCACGATGTCGGCAGGCGACAGGTCATAGCGCTCGGCTTTTACGGGCTCCACCTGCGAAATCTCAAAGTTCAGACAGTTGAGGCATCGCAGGTTGCACCCCGTGCAAGCTATCGAGAGACAGCTGCTTCCGGGATAAAACATTCGGAAGGGCTTCTTCTCGATGGGGTCAATGGCCACGGCACAAGGATGTCCGTAGACTTCGGAGCAGAGCACTCCGTCGACATTGACGCGGCTCTTGCAGATTCCGCGCTTTCCCCTGGCTATATGGCAGTTGTGCGGACAAAGGGTGCAGCTCACCACTCCTTCGGGTAATTTCTCATAATATTCAGCTTCTTTCATAGGCATTACGTTAGAGTTACTCCTGCAAATGTAGCCAATATTTATGAAAAGCGGTAGCCTCCGGGCAGGAAAAATCTTCAGTCGGCCTCTTTTCCTTCATTGTCACGGGTGGACAGCTGCAAACCGCCCCCCCACCTTGCATTCAGCCACATGCAAAAGAAGAGGGACTGCCCGAGTCCACCCATATTGAGGATGGAACAAGAGCAATCCCTCTAAGCTAAAGTAACTATTGACTTAGACCATTATCATGTTCTGAATATCGTCCTCCACGGTGGAGATGGTGCCCAGTCCAAAGTTGTCCTGCAGCACCTTAAGCACTGCCGGCGACACGAAGGCAGGCAACGTGGGCCCGATGTGAATATTCTTCACTCCAAGGCTGAGCAAAGCCAGGAGCACGATGACAGCTTTCTGCTCATACCAGGCAATGTTGAAGGCTATGGGCAGGTCATTGATGTCGGCAGCCCCAAATATCTCCTTCAGCTTCAAGGCTACCACGGCCCACGAATAGCTGTCATTACACTGGCCGGCATCGAGCACACGTGGTATGCCGTTGATGTCGCCCAACTGGAGCTTGTTGTATTTATACTTGGCACAGCCCGAGGTGAGAATAACCACATCCGAAGGCAGAGCCTTGGCAAAGTCGGCATAATAGTTGCGGCTCTTCATCCTTCCGTCGCATCCGCCCATGACAACAAACTTTCTGATGGCTCCGCTCTTGACTGCCTCCACAATCTTATCGGCCAGCGCGAACACCTGGTTGTGGGCAAATCCGCCCACGATCTCACCCTGCTCTATCTCCTCGGGAGCCTGACAGTGGCGGGCCATCTCGATGACTTCGGAGAAGTCCTTATGGCCGTCGGCTGAGGTCTTGATGTGTTTCCAGCCGGGGTAGCCTGTGGAGTTCGACGTGAACACACGGTCCTTATAGTTGGCATTCGGAGCGGGAGGAACAATGCAGTTGGTGGTGAATACAATGGGTCCATTGAAATGGGCGAACTCTTCCTTTTGCTTCCACCAGGCATTGCCATAGTTGCCCACGAGGTGGGAGTATTTCTTCAGCTTCGGATAGTAGTGAGCAGGAAGCATCTCTCCGTGGGTGTAGACGTCGATGCCCGTGCCCTGGGTTTGTTCGAGCAGATCCTCAATGTCGTGAAGGTCGTGACCACTGATGAGAATGCCGGGACGCTTGCCCACGCCGATGTTCACCTTAGTTATCTCGGGATGGCCGTAGGCTGTGGTGTTGGCCTTGTCGAGCAGTGCCATCACATCGACACCATACTTGCCCGTTGTGAGCACTACCGGCAGCAGTGTGTCAACGGTTGCTGCAGGATCCGACACGGCGGAGAGCGCCGAAGCCATGAAGCGGATGATGGACTCATCGCGGAAGCCCAGCCGGGCAGCATGCTCATAGTAAGCAGCCATACCCTTGAGTCCGAGCACCGTCAGCTCCTTCAGTGAGCGGACATCCTCGTCGCTGTTGCGCAGCACTGTCTCTCTGTCGCCTTCGGCCTGGTAGTCGGCCTTTTCACCGCCCCACTCTACCTCGTGATACTTGGGCAGCGCCACACCTAAGCGCGAGGCCTCGTCGAGCAGCCGATGCTTTATGGCTAAGCCCTTGTCAACCTTGGCAAGCAGGGCATCGTCATCGAAATTAGCATTGGTAATCGTGGCAAAGAGAGCATCCACTATGAAGTCGTCGACAGCAATATCTGCAGCTGCACCCTTAGCAAGCAGGGCATCATAGATGGTGCCCACACCGCGCACGACACTCAGCAGCAGGTCCATCCATCTGCTCGTCTCTGGCAATTTTCCACAAACACCTCTCAGCGTACAGCCCGTTCCCTTTGCCGTCTCCTGGCATTGGAAGCAAAACATCTTATTTTCCATATCCTTCTATATTTAACGTTGATATACTACATTCCTCTCCTTAAAGCTGTGACGGGCCACCACAGTGGATGCTCAGCCTGGAAGCCGCTACCCAGCTTACGGGATGCAAAGTTAGGGCGATAAAAAGGGCGAGGTGGTAACAAATGTTACTCTATGGAGTTAATAATCACTAAAGTTTATTCTTTCCACTTTAGCCTCCACTCAGCAGTACTGTCGGGCCACTCTCAGAATCATGATTATTGAGTATTGTGCGCGCAGTCGGATTCCGGTAACTTTGCAGCCGGAACACAGCAGGGCGAAGCCATTTGGCCCCATCGGAGGTTAGGCCTGCGCAGCATTCCAAGGTGTCAGCCACCCGTTGACCGCAGATGCTTGAACACGATAAATGTTTCACCACTAAATAATAAGGAATATGAAGAAGACGATTATTGTTTACGGAACCACAACCGGCAACTGCCAGGAGTATGCCGAGAAGCTGGCCCAGAAGTTAGGAGTGAGCGATGTAAAGAATGTGACGGACATTGATGCCGATACCTTAGAAACCTATGACAACCTGCTGCTCGGTACCTCTACTTGGGGAGCCGGAGAGCTGCAGGATGACTGGTTCGATGGAGTAGAGAAGCTAAAGGACGCCGACCTAAAAGGCAAGACCATTGCACTCTTCGGCTGCGGCGATGCCAGTGGATACAGCGACACCTTTTGCGGAGGAATGTCGGCACTCTACGACGCCGTAAAGGACAGCGGTGCCAAAATCATTGGGCAGGTGGCAGCCGACTCCTACAGCTACGATGATTCAGAATCGGTGGTCGACGGCAAGTTCGTGGGCCTGGCTATCGACTGCTCTGAGGACGAGGACAAGACAGAACGCCGCATTGATGCTTGGGTAGAAAGTGTTAAGGGCGAACTGTAAGGCTTCGGGCTAAAAGGTTAGGGCATACACAGTGGATACGTCTCTTAGCCTTCCATACCTCAGAGCAGCGGCAATGGCCGTACTCATCCTTTGAAGGGACTCTCCTGGGCGCTTACCGACTCGAGGAGTGTCCCTTCTCCATCTATCGCAAAGTCTTGGCTAGGAACAGGGCCGTCAGTTCGGCCACACGATAGACATCCTGCGAGAAACCATGGTCGAAACCGGGCAGCTCATCATACTCACTACCCTTCCATAGCTCATGATAGCGCTCACCGTAGGTGTAGGGCACCACCCGATCACCAGTGCCATGAATGATGCAGGCTGGCCCTTGATAGCGCCCTGCCGTCTCATAGATGGGTAAGCGGAAAGCAGTACGCACATAGTCGGCACCAAGCTTCAGACGGCCACCCATCAGCGCAATCGTGGCCGGAGGGTCCAGTGGATTGTAGACCGCACCCATCGTATTGCCGCGGATGGCATCATCGCTGAGCACAGCTGCCGGAGCAAGAAGGACAACTGCGACAACCTTCCTTGCACCCAGCTCACCAGCGGTCATGCTCGCCACGACTCCACCCTGTGAATGTCCGGCAAGAGCGATGCGCGTCGTGTCGGCCCAAGGTTGCTGCATCACATAGTTATAGATACATTTGGCATCCTCTATCTCGTTGGGCACCGTCATCTCCTCAAACTTTCCCTTGCTTTGACCATGGCCATTAAAATCGAAACGCACCACAGCAATGCCGCGTGCAAGTAGTGAGTCGGCTGTGAGCGTGAGCAATTGGCCTCCCTTATTGCCTCCGAAACCATGCATTAGAATGACGACTGGCTGTCGGTCCTCGCTGCCAGCTGGGCGCTGCACAAGCGTGGAAAGCAGACCCTTGCTGCCACGAACGGACAGAAGTTCATTAGTAGTATCGCCACCATGTTGGTCCGCACCTGCAGCATGTGGTGAGAGCATAAACATGGGAAGGTTGCAAGTTCTCGCACAGCCAGCAGGACTATCGCATCTGACCTTCAGCGTAGACAGTCGGAAGAAAGTTGCCTTCAAAAGTTTTTGTCTATTTGTTTTGCAGTTCGCAAAATTGTTTGTACTTTTGCACGCGTTAAAGGAAGGTTGGCAGAGTGACCGAATGCGCTGGACTCGAAATCCGGTATACCCATTATGTGGTATCGGGGGTTTGAATCCCTCACCTTCCGCTTTTATGTCAAAAGGGAAGTCTGATGAAGGCTTCCTTTTTTCGTTTATAGTCAGCAAGTTACGAGATTGGAGGCGCGCAAATGATTGGGAATTTGGGTAATAAGGGGATAGCAACCAAGCGAAAAGAGTTGTAATCTTTGGTAATCATTGACAAACATTAGGCGATTTGTGTTTACCACTCCTTCGGTCAGTGTTTACCACTGC
>ONMG01000210.1 GCA_900318855.1 uncultured Prevotella sp. | reverse complement strand
GATACCCGTACCGAGGCAACTGCCCGAGGAGCTCAATGCGCTGGCCAAGGAGGCCGAAGAAGCCGCTGCAGACGACGCCTCGCTGTCAGACAGCGTGCGCCGGACAATTGACGAGGTGGTGAGGCCGCTGTACGGCATAGAATAACCGGACACCGGATGATTTCCGGCAAAGTCCTCGCCTATTCCGTATGAAAGCTGTACTTTTGTAGTCAGAATCATATTCATCATCTATATATGAAAGGTATAATAGACTGTTTCATCCCCCAAGGGAATGAGGAAGAGACCCGAAAAAACGTTGAAGGACTCAAGGCACTGGAGACTGTGCACAGCACCCATGTAGTGGAATCATCATTCCGCGACAGCCATTCGCTGCACCTCGTGGCCGCAAAGGCCGAAGCCCCCTACCTGCTCTTGATGCTCAAGAGCCAATACATCAGTATGGGCTATCTGGCCCTGGAGCGCATGGTGCAGGTAGCCGGCATGACCGGAGCCGCCATGGTGTACGCCGACCACTACAATGTGAGTGCCGACGGCAAGCGCACCGATGCCCCCGTCATCGACTGCCAGCAGGGAGCCCTGCGCGACGACTTCGATTTCGGATCGGTGGTGCTCTTCCGCACCGACGCCTTCAAGGAAGCCGTCGCGCGCATGAAAGCCGACTACAAGGCTGCCGGATTCTACGAACTTCGGCTCAAGGTGAGCGAGAAGGGACGGCTGGAGCACATCAACGAATATCTCTACTCGGAAGTGGAGCTCGACACGCGCAAGACGGGCGAGAAGCTCTTCGACTATGTGGACCCGCGCAACCGTACCTCACAGATAGAAATGGAGCAGGCCTGCACCGAGCATCTGAAGGCTGTGGGGGCCTATCTGGAGCCTCGGTTCGAGCCCGTCGACCTGAAGGCCGGCAACTTTGCCGTGGAGGCTTCGGTGATGATACCCGTGCGCAACCGCATCCGCACCATCCGCGACGCCATCCGCAGTGCCCTGTCTCAGCAGACCACCTTCAGGTTCAATGTCTTCGTGGTGGAGAACGGTCCGGAATGCCATTCCACCGACGGCACCACCGAGGCCATTGACGAGTTCGACGACGAGCGCCTCATCCACATTGTGCCCACACGCAACGACTTAGGCGTGGGCGGCAGCTGGAACATGGCAGCCCACCATCCACAGTGCGGCCGCTTCCTCGTGCAGCTCGACTCCGACGACGTCTATTCGGGTCCCGACACCCTGCAGAAGGTGGTGGATGCCTTCTATGCTCAACAGTGCGCCATGGTCATCGGCAGCTACATGCTCACCGACATCCATCTGCACATGCTGCCCCCCGGCAAGATTGACCACCGCGAGTGGACACTGGAGAACGGGCGCAACAACGCCCTGCGCATCAACGGCCTGGGGGCCCCGCGCGCCTTCTTCACCCCCGTTCTGCGCAGCATCAACCTGCCCAACGTGAACTACGGCGAGGACTACGCTCTCGGACTGGCTCTCTCGCGCCGCTACAAGATAGGGCGCATCTACGACGTGCTCTACAACTGCCGGCGCTGGGACGACAACTCCGACGGCGACCTGAGCCGCGAGAAGGAGAACCGCAACAACACCTACAAGGACCGCATACGCACCTGGGAGCTCCTAGCACGCATCGCACAAAATCAGGCACAATGAAGACTGTCCATCCCAAATCGCTGTGGTGGTGGATACCCACGCTCTACTTTGCCGAAGGTATCCCCTACTTCATTGTGAACAACATCTCGGTGACGATGTTCACGCGTATGGGTGTTCCTAACGGTGAGATGGCACTCTTCACGAGTCTGCTCTATCTGCCCTGGACCATCAAGCCGCTGTGGAGTCCCTTCGTCGACATCATCCGCACGAAACGCTGGTGGATAGTCACCATGCAGCTGCTGATGACAGTGGCCTTCGTGCTGCTCACGCTGAGCATCCCCCACCCCGACGCGGCCACCATCGCGGCCGGCCAGACGTCCATCGGGCTCTTCACCTTTTCGCTCATCCTCTTCGTCATCACAGCCTTCGCCTCGGCCACGCACGACATTGCCGCCGACGGATTCTACATGCTGGCTGCCAATGAAGAAGAGCAGAGTTTCTTTGTCGGTATCCGCAGCACCTTCTACCGGCTGAGTTCCATCTTCGGTCAGGGCGTACTCGTCTATATTGCGGGCATGCTGGAGCAGTCCACGCACAACATTCCCCTGGCCTGGCAACTCACCATGGGCATCACGGCGGCTCTCTTCGCCGTGCTCACCCTCTACCACACCTGGGCACTGCCCACCCCGAGTGCCGACATGCACCGCAATCAGGCTGGCAACAAGCCGACGAGCGCTGACATCCTGAAAGAATTCGGCCGCACCTTTGCCACTTTCTTCACGAAGCCCGGTGTGGCCTTGGCTATTTTCTTCATGCTTCTCTACCGTCTTCCCGAAGCTTTCCTGCTGAAGATGGTCAACCCCTTCCTGCTCCACTCTCCGGCCGACGGG
>ONMG01000078.1 GCA_900318855.1 uncultured Prevotella sp. | reverse complement strand
TGACTTTCAAGGCGCATGGACTAATGAGATGAAAGGTGCCTTTGATTATGCATGTAGAATATGTGAGGAGGCGATGCCTACGACTTTCCCAATTTGGATTCAGGCAGTATTAGATAAAAATAAAAAGACAGATACCTTTTCTAAGGTATCAATCTCTTCTCATTCATTGGAAAGGGGATATATCTGTTGGTATTGGTGTTGGCAGAGGATTAAATGGCTCTGTTCCTGTTTTAACCACTAATCCTATTCCTTATATCGGAGATTTTAAAATAGATTGCTCTCAAAGTTCTAAAGTTGCTAATTATACTAAAATATCTACCAAGGCCTCATTAACTCAAATTGGAGGTAATTTTCTAGACGGTTTAGTTTCTGTTCGATGAAAGGGTTTTCTTATAGCAAAAACGTTAACGAATAAAGATTTTCCCTTAAAGTTGTTTTGTTTTAGGAAAACTTGTGCTATATTTGCAAGGTGTTATGACAAATGGGACACAATGTCAGTGGATATAGAGAAAACAATCGACATCGACAAAGTACTTGAGAGCAAACTGGGAGCGAAGATGCGGTGGATCCCCGGCTTCGCTGTCAGATGGCTCAAGCGTATTGTGCATGAAGACGAAGTGAACAGATTCCTTTGGGAAAGCCGTGATAAGACCGGAACGGAGTGGCTTGAGGAGTGTGTGCGCTATCTGGGCATGACGCTACGAGTGGAGGGGATGGAGAATCTGCCCTCTAAAGACGATGGGCGCCTCTACACCTTCGTGTCCAATCATCCTCTCGGAGGCGAAGATGGTGTGGCTCTCGGTGCCATCATCGGCCGGCATTATGATGGGCGTTTCCGTTACCTTGTCAACGACTTGCTACTCTTCCTGCCCGGTCTGCGCCCTGTTTGCATAGGCATCAACAAGACCGGTCGGCAGAGCCGCAATTTCCCGGCTATGGTGGAAGCAGGGTTCCAGAGTGACAATCATATGCTCATGTTTCCTGCTGGGCTCAATTCCAGGATGATTAACGGAGAGATACACGACCTGCCTTGGAAGAAAACGTTCATATCGAAAAGTGTGGAGTACCATCGCGATGTAGTGCCCATATTTTTTAGTGGGCGCAATTCCAACCGGTTTTATCGCATTGCCCGATGGCAGTCAAGACTTCACCTCAAGGTGAATGTCGCCATGCTGTTCTTGGTCGACGAGATGTACCGTAATGTCAATCACACCTTCACGGTGAAGATTGGAAAGCCTATTCCCTGGCAGACCTTCGACCACAGCCGCACTCCCAAGGAATGGGCCCAGTATGTGGAAGACATGGTCTATAAACTGTAAAAGGTAGCGTTGTCGGTTTGCAATGCCATGGCGCTTTACTATAACGATAGTCTGATTATGGAAGAAGAGATTATTCAGCCCGTCAGCAAGGAACTCCTGCTCAGGGAGCTCACTCCAGAGCGGCAGCTCCGTATGACCAATAAGAGTCATAACGAGATTTATGTGATTACGGCCCATAATGCCCCTCACGTGATGCGCGAGATAGGCAGGCTTCGGGAAATCGCCTTTCGCTCGGCGGGAGGAGGCACTGGGAAATCGATGGACATCGATGACTTCGATACCTCCGACAACTGTTATAGCCAGCTCATAGTGTGGAATCCTGATGCCCAGGAGATAATCGGGGGCTATCGCTATCTGCTTGGGCGTGATTGGAAGGTGGACGCAAGCGGACAGCCCATCCTTGCCACCAGCCATATGTTCCACTTCTCGGACAAGTTTATGAAGGAATATGCTCCCTACACGGTGGAGCTCGGACGCTCGTTTGTTACGCTGGAGTATCAAAACGTCAGGAAGAACACCAAGAGCATCTTCGCGCTTGATAATCTTTGGGACGGACTAGGAGCACTCACGGTCATCAATCCCGACCTGAAATACTTCTATGGCAAGATGACCATGTATCCCTCTTATATCCGTCGGGGCAGAGACATGATTCTCTATTTCCTCAAGAAGCATTTCGACGACAAAGAGAATCTCATAGTGCCGTTGAAACCGCTGAAAATTGAGACGCCGGAGGAGGAATTGGCCAGCATATTCAATAAGGATGATTTCCGGGATGACTATCGCATTCTCAATCATGAGATACGTAAGCTCGGCTACAATATACCGCCGTTGGTGAATGCTTACATGAACCTCAGTCCTACAATGAAGCTTTTCGGTACAGCCATCAACTATGGATTTGGTGATGTGGAGGAGACGGGTATCCTCATAGCCGTTGACGAAATCTTGGAGGAAAAGCGTATACGCCATATCAATTCGTTTATCAAGGAGCACCCCGAGGCACTCAAGATAACGAGCGGCGCCAACAAGATAATTTACAAGGATGCAAAGTAGGTCTTCCGGGACTTTGCTTTGCTATCCTCTTTGTGCAATGCTTTAAATATCGCCATTCCATCGTAATGCCCCGTCGCTAAAACCCAACTGGCGGCAGGACAGAAGGGATGGTAAAGATGATGGGGGGCACGGAAAACTATATGGACTTGCTAAACTAATAACACTAAATTGATAAATGATCAACATGAAAAAGTTCACAATTTTATGCCTGTCGCTTGCAGTTCTGCTGGCTATGGGCAGTGCTGAAGCCGGTGCTCAGACACCAAGGCCGGAGTATCCACGCCCACAGTTCGAGCGGGCTGATTGGGTGAACCTGAATGGTACCTGGAGCTATGCGTTCGATTTTGGTAAGACCGGGAACGAACGCAACTGGCAGAATTCGCAGGGATTCAATGGAAAGATTACCGTGCCCTTCTGCCCTGAGAGCTCGCTGTCGGGGGTTAAGTATACTGATTTTATCAACTGTATGTGGTACCAACGCTCTATTTCTATCCCCGCATCCTGGAAGGGAAAGCGCGTGCTGCTCAACTTCGGCGCTGTCGATTACGAGTCGTTTGTTTATATTGATGGTCATCTTGTCAAGCGTCACCTTGGCAGTGGATCGTCGTTCAGCTGCGACATTACGCGCTATGTGAGTGATGGCGGTAATCATAACTTGGTTCTGAAGGTTAATGATGATTTGCGTTCAGGGCTTCAGACCGGTGGCAAGCAGTGCACGAGCCTGAATTCGGTGGGCTGCTCTTATACGCGCACGACTGGTATCTGGCAGACTGTATGGATGGAAGCTGTCGACAAGGAGGGATTGGAGTCGGCTTATGCTGTCCCCGACATCGACCAGAAGCAGCTCGTTATCCATCCCAGGTTCTATGGACAGAATGCTGCCAACCGGCTTGTTGTCACCCTCTATGATGGGAAAAAGGCCATTTCATCGGTCACGGTGCCTGCCTGCGACGATGATGTTGTTGTGCTTCCGGTTAAGGGTATGAAGCTCTGGAGTCCTGAGTCACCGTTCCTCTATCGCCTCTCTTATAAGGTGATGAAGAATGGAAAAGTTATTGATGAAGTGGAGTCGTATGCCGGAATGCGCAAGGTGCATGTTGCCGGTGGCTACTTCTATCTGAATAATAAACCTTATTTTCAGCGTTTGGTGCTCGACCAAGGGTTCTATCCTGACGGCATCTGGACGGCTCCTTCCGATGAGGCGCTTAAGCACGACATAGAAATGTCGAAGGCTGTCGGCTTCAACGGTGCGCGGCTTCATCAGAAATCTTTCGAGGAGCGATATTACTACTGGGCCGACAAATTGGGCTATCTCACCTGGAGCGAGTCGGCAAGCTGGGATCTTGACATCAATAATGAGCTCGCTGCTCGTAACTTTATTGGCGAGTGGACGGAACTTGTGGAGCGCGACCGCAATCATCCCTCGATAGTTACTTGGACCCCGTTTAATGAAACCTGGAACTGCACCAACAGCGGTGTCTACAACCGGCTTGTGGAAGATGTCTACCGTCTCACGAAAGCCATCGATGGCACACGTCCTGTGAACGACGCCAGTGGTGGCTCTCATGTGAAGACCGACATCTTTACCGTACATGATTACGAGCGCAATCCTCAGAAGCTCATGGCCGACATGACCTTCACTCCGGGCAAGGAGCCTTACCGCAACAATAAGAAGGATTATCTGGCACCGTATGAGGGGCAGCCCTATATGCTCGATGAGTTCGGTGGACTGCCTTGGATTAGAGAGGCCGACCGCAATAATTCCTGGGGCTACGGTAGCAACATCGATACGAAGGAAGACTTCTACAAGATTCTCAAGGGCGAGATTGATGCCATCAAGGCATCCAAACATGTCGTAGGCTTCTGCTACACGCAGATAACCGATGTGGAACAGGAGAAGAATGGTATCTACTTCTACGACCGTACTCCGAAGTTTGATGCTGCTCGTCTGAAGGCCATCTTCGAAAGCATTCCTTCTTATATAGCTAATCCTGTCGACCTCACTTATTGATTCCAGCCTTCTGGGCTATCTTTAAAAGTTGGCCAGCCCTATCTTTGCCCGTTGGCAATTTAGGACTGGCCTGCTTCGTTTTTATCCGATGAAATCGATGTTTTTGCCAACTTACACATGATAAAGTTAAGCAGGCATTACCGTGGGGTTGGTTGTTGGAGGAAAAGGGTCTCAGGACTCAGATGAGAAATGTCGTGAATGAAGAGCTACTCCGTCTTATACGTGCCTATCCTTTTCGGCGCTCCCATCACGGATTGATCGTACGGTCACCTAGACTTAATCCTTGATTTTGCAGCCGAATTAACGAGCGTTCGCTACGCAGCTTTCAATCATTCGCTACTTAGTGAACGATCTTTTTCTATAGCATTACAACATTGGCAACCACGCTTTCGCCCCACAAAGCCCATAGCTTTCACCTCACAAGAACCAGAGGATTGCCTCCCAACACCCACCCGGTATTGGACCATTCCATCGTCTAAAGAGCTCTTTCTTGAGGTAGTGAGCTCTTATCGGTTCGAAGTGGGCGGTCGACGGCATAAAGCGACTCAGCGACTATAAGATTGAATGATTCGAGTGGGTTGTGAGCGTATTTCGGCCCGGAGTGTTGTCCCTTATACTATTGGCAGACTGATTCCGTTAATCTTCTGGTAAATGTCAAGAGCATAGACATCCGTCATTCCACTGATGTAGTCGATGACGGCCATGATTCTTGTCTCCAGGTTGCTGCTCTGAATGTCGTACTGGCTGCTAAAGCGCTTGATGAGCTGCTGTGAGTGGAACTTTTCCGGATGTATGGCCGCATCGACCAGTGACTTCATGAGGGTTTCCATTATCTTGTAGCCCGACAGTTCAACATCGAGCACAGGTTTGCTTTGGTATATCTTCCTGTACGACACCTCCGTACACTTCTTGTAAGCCTTGCGCGGAACCTCGCTGATGTGATCAATCAGACTGCCTTGCAACGTACCTTCGAGAATCTGCTCCTCATTCTTGACGAATGCTCTGACGCATTCACCTTCCAGCTTGCCCACTGCGCAAGCCCGCATGTAGACCACCTTTTCATTCACGTCGTCCACTCCCTCGTCAATAATTCTCTGTTGGATGTGCCTTTGCTGATCAGGTTCGAAGAAGCCCAGCAGCAGGTTCTCCACCTCTTCGAACGAGAGCAGTTTCAGCTTGTGGGCGTCCTCGATATCCATTATCTCGTAGCAGATGTCGTCGGCCGCCTCCATGAGGTAGACGAGTGGATGACGCGCATAGCGAACGCGACCGTTGGCATCTTCGGTCTTTGTAATGCCCAGCTCGTGGGCTATCTTTTCATACACCGGTTGTTCGCTGTGGAAGAATCCGAACTTTCCATGATGCCCGGAACACTCCGATGAAAAGGGATATTTCACGATGCTGGCCAGGGTAGAGTAGGTCATCACGTAGCCACCTTCCCGGCGTCCGACAAAGCGATGTGTGAGCAGCCGGAAGGCATTGGCATTGCCTTCGAAGTGGGTGATGTCGTTCCAGAAGGGCTCGCTGAGAATGCCCTTCAGCTCCAGTCCCTCCTCTTCGGCGAAGAAGGTCTGTATGGCCTTCTCCCCGCTATGACCAAACGGTGGGTTGCCCATGTCGTGGGCCAATCCGGCAGTCTGCACGATGGTGCCAATCTCCTCGAAGAGTGTTCCTGAGAGTTCCGGATGAGCCTGAATGAGCTGTTTGGCCACGTCGTCACCCAGCGACTTGCCCAAGGACGATACCTCCAGCGAATGGGTGAGCCGGTTGTGCACGAATACCGAGCCCGGAAGAGGAAAGACCTGCGTCTTGTTCTGAAGGCGCCTGAAAGGAGCCGAATAAACCAGACGGTCGCTGTCGCGCTTGAATTCTGAGCGGTCGTCGTGCCGCTCAACATGCCGCTCCTCTTGTCCAAGCCGCTTGTTTGATATCAGTGATTTCCAATTCATCATATTTGATAGCTGTTGTTGGGAGACTTCTCTGTTCGCCTCCTTGAATGTCGTCGCAAAAGTAATTAAATTAGGCTAAATTAAGGCTTTTTCCACGTGAAATTTGAGCTATGTGGGCGGAAATCACTACTTTTGCACATTATATATATGGTATGATTAAGATAAAGGTCGTCAACAAGGGGCATCAGCCCCTGCCACAGTATGCCACTCGGGACAGTGCCGGAATGGATTTGCGGGCCAATCTGGAACGCCCGGTTGTGCTTCATCCCTTTGAGCGCGTTCTTGTTCCAACCGGATTGTTCATGGCTCTTCCCAATGGTTTCGAAGCTCAAGTGCGCCCGCGGAGTGGCCTTGCCTTGAAGCATGGCTTAACGGTGCTCAACTCTCCAGGGACCATTGATGCCGATTACAGAGGAGAGCTGATGGTGTTGCTGGTGAACTTTTCGCAGGAGGACTTTGTGATTAATGATGGTGAGCGTATCGCCCAGTTGGTCATTGCCCGTTGCGAGCAGGGCCAGTTCGAGGAGGTGCAGGTGCTTGACGACACCGAGCGCGGAACAGGTGGCTACGGTCATACGGGAATCAAATAGAATTATGAGTGTTTTGTTATCATTAGTCAGCGACAGGCATACTTCGGTTAAGGCGCTCCTGCTCGCAGCCATTCTGTTTGCGGGCAGTCAGCTGATGTTTGCTGATGCGCGGAAAGGCCGTCCGGCTGCTTCATCGGCTGCTGTTGCCGGGAGCATCACCAAGAACGACAGTCTGCGCTTCAACTATTATTTCCTTGAGGCTGTGGCTCAACAGAATGCAGGACATTACGATGCTGCATTCGACCTGCTCAACCATTGTCTGGACATTAACCCCCATGCCGCCGAGGCCTATTTCATGCGCTCGCTCTATCTCTCTGAACTCAAAAAGGATTCATTGGCCTTGCGTGATCTTCAGACGGCGGCGCAGTTGCGCCCTGATAACGACACCTATCTGGAGCGGCTGGCCCAGTTCTATTTGGGTATGCAGGATTATGCTAAGGCTACCGATGCCTACGAACGGCTCTATGCTACTCACGATGACCGAACCGACGTGCTCAACATTCTTATACAACTCTATCAGCAGAGTAAAAATTATGACGGCATGTTGCGATGCATCAACCGCATCGGTCAGGTGGAAGGCGAGACTGAGGCCATCACCATGTCGAAGATGCGGGTCTACGAGCTCAAAGGCGACAAGAAGAATGCTTTGCGAACACTCAAGGAGTTGGCTAAAGAGCACCCCAATGATCTCAACTACAAGATTATGATGGGCAACTGGCTCATGCAGCATCAGAGGCAGAAAGAGGCTTTTGATTTGTTCACGGAAGCACTGAAGGAGGAGCCCGACAACAGTTATGCCCAAGGCTCGATGTACGACTATTACCGGGCCAATGGCATGAAACAGCAGGCTGCCGACATGCGCGACAGAATACTGCTGAGCGACAAGACACCACTGCAAACCAAGATGGTGGTGGTGAGGCAGGTGATAGCTGACAACGAAGCAGTCAGAGGCGACAGCACCGAAGTGCTGACGCTTCTTGACCGGATGATGAAAGCCTCGCCCAAGGATGCCGATGTGGCAAGCCTGAAGGTGGCTTATATGCAGTTGAAGAAGATGCCAAAGATGGAAGTCGACTCTGCTTTGCATCATTTGCTGGCGCTGTCGCCCGACAATGCCGGTGCCCGGCTGCAGCTGGTTCAGAATGCCCTTCAGGGCAATACTGTCTCGCCCTGGCCCAAGCAACTGTGTGACAGCATCATTGAGATATGTAAGCCTGCCTTGCAGTATAATCCCGATGAAATGGCCTTTTATTACTATCTCGGCCTGGCTTACTTTATGAAGGATGACAACGACCGGGCCCTTGATACTTTCCGCCGTGGCGTGGGAGAGATTAACTCGCAGAGCAACCCCGATATCGTGAGCGACTTCTATGCCATCATGGGCGATATTCTTCATCAGAAGGGTCTTGACGCGGAGGCTTATGCAGCCTACGACAGTTGTCTGCAGTGGAAGCCCGATAATGTGAGCTGCCTGAATAACTATGCTTACTATCTTAGCGTGAAAGGCGACAATCTGCAAAAGGCTGAGGCCATGAGCCTGCGCACGGTGAAAGCAGAGCCTAAGAATGCCACCTATCTTGATACTTATGCGTGGATTCTCTTCATGCAGAAGCGTTATGCAGAAGCCAAGATATATATCGACCAGGCAGTGCAGAATGACAGTACGCTCTCTGATGTGGTGCTCGAGCATGCGGGTGATATCCATTCCATGAATAATGACGTGGTCAACGCGGTGAAATATTGGAAACTGGCCTTGGAGAAGCATAAGGACGTCAACGAGGCTGTACTCAGAAAGAAAATCAAGTTGAGAAGATATGTCAAGGAATAGTAAGATGATGAAGCCGGGTGGCCTGCTTCTGGTGCTGTGCATGATGGGCGTGCTCACAGCCTGCGGCAGCAAGAAGGTGATAGTGAAGAACGACACGCTGCCCACGGCTGCCTCTCATATCCAGGGCACTAATGATGATGCCTTGCAGAAGTTGGCTTTCGTGCAGAAAGTTACCGACAATCAGGTGTATGCTGCCAATATCGTTGGCAAGATGAACTTCGAGATACAGGCTGATGGTAATAATATCTCAGCGCCAGGCTCGCTCCACATGCGTAAGGACAAGGTAATAAGAATCCAACTGTTCATCCCTCTCTTAGGGAGCGAGGTGGGACGGTTGGAGTTCACGCCCTCTTATGTGCTCATCATCGACCGTATACATAAGCAGTATGTCAAGGCCGACTATACCCAACTTGATTTTCTGCGCAATAATGGACTGAGCTTCTACAGTCTGCAAGCCTTGTTCTGGAACCAGCTCATGCTTCCCGGCACCGAGAAGCTCTCCAACTCCGATCTCAGAAAGTTTGAGGTCGATCTCTCGACACCCGACGCTACTGTGCCGCTGACGGTTAGTAATGGGAAGATGAACTACCGGTGGCTGACCAATAAGGACAACGGTCGTATCGCCGAGGCGCATGTGAAGTATGAAAGTAAGACAGACGGTGTGTCGAGGCTCGATTGGAAGTACACCGACTTCAGACCCGTGGGAGTAAAGATGTTCCCTGCAAGTCAGGCATTCTCTTTCACTACTGCAAAAGGAAATAAGAACCATGAGGCGACGGTGACTATCCGCATGGACGAAGTGAAGACCAGTTCCGACTGGGAGGAGCAAAGCACCGTTTCGGATAAATACAAGAAGATGGATGCTTCTGATGTTTTGGGTAAAATACTTTCCATGTAAATGAGACGAGCAATACTATTCCTATTCGCGCTCTTGTTGGTCCTGCCCATGCCTGCTCAAAGCAAGCATGGCAAGAGCAGTAAGAAGCCTTCAGTGACAGTGAGGAAAACCACGACGCAGTCGAAAAAGAAAGGCGGTAAGACTAAGGCCGCTGCGCCTAAGCGCAAGGACAACGCATCCGCCTATACTAATGCTTCGATAAAAGGACTTCAGAAGCAGCGCTCCCAGCTGCAGGCAAGCATAAAGAAGCAGGAGCGGGTGCTGAGGGCCAATCAGGCTGATGTGAAGAAACGGTTGCAGGACCTGCTGGTCATCAACTCGCAGATTGACGAACGTAAGAAGAGTATTAATGGCATTCAGCGCGACATCAACCATATCAACGGAAATATTGGAATTCTGAACACTCAGCTGAAGACGCTTCAACAGCAGCTGGCCGAGCGGAAGGCCCGTTATGTGAAGTCGATGCGTTATATGGCACGCCACCACAAGGTGCAGGATCAGCTGATGTTCATTTTCTCGGCTAAAGATTTGGCCCAGATGTATCGGAGACTGCGCTTTGTCAAAGAATATGCAGCTTATCAGCGTGCTCAAGGCGAGATGGTGAAGTCGAAGCAGGCGCAGGTTGATGGCAAGCATCGGCAGCTGCAGGCTGTGAAGGGGCAGAAGAGCAATCTGCTCTATAAAGGCAAGCGTGAACAGTCGATATTGGAAGGCAAGCAGAGCGAACAGCAGCAGGTGGTCAGCTCGTTGCAGCGTCAGCAGAAGACGATTCAAAAGGTGCTGGCGGACCAGCGTCAAAAGAGTGCCGCTCTCAATGCCCAAATCGACAGGATGATTGCTGAAGAGGTAGCCAAGGCGCGTGCCCGTGCAGCCGCTGAGGCAAAACGACGTGCGGCCGCAGCTGCGGAGGCCAAGGCGCGGCAGGAAGCGCTTGCGCGCAAGAAAGCGCTGGCTGAGGCGCAGGCCCGAGAGAATGAACGCCGCATTGCCGAGGCTAAGGAGTTGGAGGCCAAACGTAAGGCTGAGGCTGCTGCTGCCGCTGCCCGTCAGGATGCCGAGGCTAAGGCTGTGGCTGAACAGAAAGCTCGTGAGGCTGAGGCTGCGCGTGAGGCTGCTGAGCGGAAGGCTGAGGCCGAATCGGCCCGCAATAGAAAGGCCATCGCAGAGGCTAAGAAAGATGTGCAGGAAGCACAGAACATGACTTCTGCCGACCGTATGATGAGTGGCGGGTTTGAGGCGAATCGTGGGCGTTTGCCCATGCCGATTACGGGCAACTACAGAATTGTGACTCACTTCGGACAGTATAATGTGTCGGGCCTTAAGGGTGTCACGCTTGATAATAAGGGAATCAATATCCTTGGATCACCAGGTTGCCAGGCTCGTGCCGTCTACGATGGTGTGGTGAGTCGTGTGTTCAGTTTTGGCGGTACCACTGTGGTTATGGTGCGCCATGGCAGCTATATCTCGGTGTATTGCAATCTGCGTTCCGTGAATGTAAGCACCGGGCAGAAGGTGAGCACACGTCAGGCATTGGGTACTGTGGGCGGTGATAACATCCTGCAGTTCCAGTTGCACCATGAGACAACCACGCTCAATCCCGAGGCTTGGCTCGGACGCTAAGACACCAATTTCATTTGTAGGTTATCGGAATGGGGCCTTCGGCATACCGGAGACCCTTTTCCTTTTGCCAGGTTTGCGTGTTGCTGATTCAAGGTCTCGGTCTGCACATCCTTAGCAGTTTTCCCGTTCAGAGTTGAAGTCCGTCGAGCAAGGTAATATAGGTGCCTATGGCATGGCTTATTTCTCCAATTTCCACGAATTCATCGGCAGTATGTGAACGTGCCGAGTCGCCAGGTCCTAGCTTGAAGGCAGGGAATGGCATCAGTGCTTCGTCGCTGAGTGTCGGCGATCCAAAGGGTGACATCCCCAACTCGAGGCATCGTTGCACCAGGGGATGACCCTCTGGTATGGAAGAAGAATGCAGACGGAAGGAACGTGCTTTAGCTTCCGATTTGATGTGGCTTTGGATGAACTTAAACACTTCCTCATTGTCATAGTATTCGTTGGTTCTTACATCCACTACCATATGGCAGGTGTCGGGTATCACGTTGTGCTGGGTGCCTGCATTGATTTGGGTAACCGTCATAAGCGTGGGTCCGAGCAGCTTGCTCACCTTCTTGAACCGATAGGAACTCAGCCATTCCAAGTCGTCCATGGCTTCGTAGATAGCATTGACGCCCTCGCCCCTTGCCGCATGCCCGCTTTTCCCGTGTGCTGTGATGTCGATCACCATCAGTCCTTTTTCCGCTATGGCTGGTTGCATGGAGGTGGGCTCACCAACAATAGCTACATCTATCTTTGGCAACAGAGGGAGAGCACGGCTTATTCCGCCGTTACCGCTCACCTCTTCTTCGGCCGATGCCAGGTAGACGAGGTTAAAAGTCTGCGGTTTCATCGATAGAATTCGAAAAACTTGTGCCAGACTGACCAGGCCACCGCCACAGTCATTGCTGCCCAAGCCGTAAAGTCTGCCGTTCTCAATAGTCGGACTGAAGGGGTCTCGTTTCCAGGAGTCCACGGGCCGTACCGTGTCGATATGAGCGTTAAGCAACAGCGTAGGGTTGTGTTCATTAAAATGTGGCGCAATGGCCCACACGTTGTTCTGCTCCCGCCGGCAGTCGTAGCCATAGTTTCCTAATGTCTCCTCCATGATGTCGGCTGCGGCCGATTCCTGTCGGCTGATAGAAGGAGTGGCAATGAGCCGCTTGAGCAGGCTCACTGCTTCTTTCGTGTAATCGGTTTCTTGTGTTCCCATGTTTGCAAAGTTACTAAATTGGTCCCGTATACCTTAACTTTAGTGCTGCAAATGGCATCGGCAATAAAATTTAGCCCATAATTCTTTGCTTTTTGACTTATTTGGGTTACCTTTGCATGATACAAAAGCCCCACTATATTATGCAAACAAGGTGTCATCTTTCGGTTCTCATTCAAGAGCAAGCCAAGAAGTACGGCTCACGTGCCGCCCTGACCTTCCGCAACTTCGGCAGTCTGAAATGGAAGACAGTATCGTGGAAGCAGTTTTCTCTCCGCGTAAAGCAGGTCTCTAATGCTATGCTCAATTTGGGCATGAAGCCGCAGGAGAACATTGCTGTTTTCTCCCAAAACTGCGTTCAATATCTTTATACCGACTTCGGTGCTTACGGAGTCCGTGTAACAACGATACCCATTTACGCTACGAGCAGTGAACAGCAGATTCAGTTTGTGGTGAACGATGCCCAGGTGCGCTTTCTCTTTGTAGGCGAGCAGGAACAGTATGACAAGGCTCACAGAGTTATTCCCCTTTGTCCCACCTTGGAACGTATTATCATCTTCGACCATAGTGTGCGCATCAGTACCCATGATCCCAATGCACTCTACTTTGAGGATTTCATAGCTCTCGGTGAGAATTTGCCACGGCAGACGGAGGTGGAGGCACTTTATAAGCAGGCCAGCGACGACGATCTTTGCAACATCCTATACACCAGCGGCACCACGGGAGAAAGCAAGGGTGTGATGCTTTCTTATGGGCAATATGCCGCGGCCTTTGTGGCTAATGGCAAGTGTGTCCCGGTGGGTGAGAACGATAGGGTAATCAGCTTCTTGCCTTTCACGCATATCTTCGAGCGCGGATGGGCCTACCTGGCACTCACCGAGGGGGCGCAACTTATTATCAACACCTATCCTCGTGAGATTCAGCAGTCGATGCGTGAGACTCATCCCACCTGTATGTCGGCAGTGCCGCGCTTCTGGGAGAAAGTCTATATTGCAGTGAAAGACCGTATCGACCATTCTGGAAGTATGGAGCAGCGTCTTTTCTATCATGCCCTCAGTATTGGCCATAAGTACAACATAGACTACCTGAGTCATGGACGGCGCCCGCCACTTGCCTTGTCGCTTCGCTACAGTTTGTACAACAAGTCGGTGCTGAGTCTGGTGCGTAAACAATTGGGTCTCGAACATGCGAACATCTTTCCCACGGCCGGTGCCACAGTAAGTCCCGAAGTGGAGGAATTTGTCCATTCCATCGGTATCCATATGATTGTCGGCTATGGACTGACAGAGAGTCTTGCTACAGTTACCTGCGATCATAAAGACGAACCTTACACAATTGGTTCTGTTGGCCGTCCTATCGAAGGAATAGAGATCAAGATTGGAGAAAACGAGGAGATTCTCCTCAAAGGTCCGACGATTACGAAAGGCTATTATAAGCGTGATGAGCTGAATAAGCAAGTCTTTGATGCCGATGGCTTTTTCCATACGGGGGATGCTGGTTACATGAAAGGTGGCGAACTGTTCCTCAAGGAGCGTATTAAGGATTTGTTCAAGACTTCCAATGGTAAATACATTGCTCCCCAGATGGTGGAATCACTGCTGCTTGTCGACAAATATATCGACCAGGTGGCGGTCATTGCCGACCAGCGGAAGTTTGTCTCCGCACTTGTCGTGCCCGATTTCCGTCTTCTTGAAGAGTATGCGCGCGACCATCATGTTGACTTCAATACTCGCGAGGATTTATGTGCCAACAAGCAAATTCAGGAGATGATGATGGACCGTATCAATACTTTGCAGCAGAGACTGGCAAAATATGAACAGGTCAAGCGCATCACCCTCCTGGCTCATCACTTCTCCATGGAGAGCGGTGAACTTACAAATACACTCAAACTCAGACGTGCTGTGGTCTACAAGAACTTCAAGGACGTCATAGATAAAATGTACGAAGAATAATGATAACAGCCGATCAACTCAAAGATGTGCTGGAGCGCACGGACGCGCTCCATCGGTATCTCAACATCGACCAAAAGAAGATAGAGTTCGAAGAGGAACAATTACGCACTCAAGCACCTGATTTTTGGGAAGACCCGAAACGCGCTGAGGCGCAGATGAAAAAGGTGAAAAGCCTTCAGAAGTGGCTTGAGGATTATAAAGAGGTGAAGCAGGATGCGGATGAACTTCAGCTGGCTTTCGACTTCTGCAAGGAGCAGATGGTTACTGAGGCGGAGGTGGATGCTGATTATGAGAAGGCTGTTAAGGCCATCGAAGCGCTGGAACTCCGAAATATGCTCCGCCAGGAGGAGGACGCTATGGATGCCGTGCTGAAGATTAACTCTGGTGCCGGTGGCACAGAAAGTCAAGATTGGGCATCCATGCTCATGCGTATGTATCAGCGGTGGTCTGAGGCACACGGTTACAAAGTGACTGTCACCGACATGCAGGAGGGGGATGAAGCTGGCATAAAAAGCGTCACCATGACTATCGAAGGTGGCGAGTATGCTTATGGCTTTCTGAAGAGCGAAAATGGAGTGCATCGATTGGTACGTGTGTCGCCCTTTAACGCCCAGGGTAAGCGCATGACGAGTTTCGCCAGTGTCTTCGTCACTCCTTTAGTCGATGATACGATTGAGGTGTATGTCGATCCTGCAAAAGTGAGTTGGGATACCTTCCGCTCAAGCGGTGCAGGTGGCCAGAATGTCAACAAGGTGGAATCGGGCGTGAGGCTCCGCTATCAGTATGAAGACCCTGACACCGGTGAGCATGAGGAGATTCTTATTGAGAATACAGAGACTCGTGACCAGCCGAAGAACCGCGCTAAGGCTATGCTCCTGCTCAAGAGTCAGCTCTATGACCGGGCGCTGAAGAAGAAACAGGCCGAGCAGGCCAAGATTGAAGCCGGCAAGAAGAAGATAGAGTGGGGCAGTCAGATTCGAAGCTATGTCTTTGATGACCGCAGAGTGAAGGATCACCGCACGGGCTATCAGACTTCTGATGTCGATGCCGTCATGGATGGCAAGATAGATGGTTTTATCAAGGCTTATCTGATGGAGTTCCCCGACAATGATGATGCCGCCTGAGGTAAGACCTGACAACGGTGGATAGGAAGAAGAGTAATACATAAACCTTTAAAGCTATAAAACTATGAGTCAAAGTAATAAGTTGCACCGCGCCCAGCGCGAGGTGAAGCAGGAGAAGCAAGCCAAGAAAGTGGTTAACTGGATATTCGGTGTTCTTATCTTGTTGGCAGTGATATTTGCCATCTGGACTATCGCCTTGCAATGAGCGGACTCGAGATAGAACGCAAGTTCCTTGTCAAGCGCGGCGGGGCCTACAAGCGGGTTGCCACGTCGAACAGCCATATCCGTCAGGGATACATTCTCTGTCAGAATGCTACCGTAAGGGTGCGCACGCGCGATGGCAAAGCTTATCTCACCATCAAGAGTCATTCCCATGATGGTGGGCTCTCACGCTATGAGTTCGAGAAGGAGATTACTCAGGAAGAGGCCTCTCACCTCTTTCAGCTGTGTGCGCAGCCCATTATTGACAAGCACCGTTGGCTTGTGCCTTTTGCTGGCCATACCTTCGAAGTTGACGAGTTTCATGGTGAAAATAATGGGCTGGTCGTTGCCGAAGTGGAACTCCACGATAAGGCGGAGACCTACGAAAAGCCCGATTTCATTGGCCCGGAAGTGACAGGCGACTTTCATTTCTCGAATTCCAGTCTGAGGGCATTGCCTTTCTGTAAATGGAGTAACGAGGTGCCGGCAGAGTATCGTGAAGGCTGACCTGCTTATCAGGGTAAGGTTTAGAACGGCGTTGCTCTGAGGGCGGATGAGTCAAGTAGCGTGCTAACTGTCAGCCAGCCTCTCGTGCTAACCTCCTCTCTTACTGCTTTCCTACTTCTTAAGTTTGATTAGGAATGTTGGGCATTAAGGGAGGAGGTTTTCTTTCGTTCTTCGTCTATTGTTTAGGGATTGAGACCAAAGGCCACTCTCGTTATGTCCGATGGACCGTATTCTTTCAGCCTGAACACTGCTAAAACTTAACTTATGATATAAAAAGACCAGGTTTTGGTTACTTTTTATCCGTATTCCTCCATTCTTTAGATTTTATTTTATACTTTTGCTGACTGTAAAGTAGATACAGTTTAAGCATGACAGAAGAGAGAGCGAACTTTGCCAGCAAAATAGGAGCCATTCTTGCCACTGCAGGTTCGGCAGTGGGATTGGGCAACGTGTGGCGTTTTCCCTATATGTGTGGCCACAACGGTGGTGCGGCCTTTATCGTTATTTATGTCGCTTGTGTGATGTTGCTGGGCATTCCCTGCATGATATCTGAGTTCATTATTGGGCGGCATGGTGCTTCCAATACTTATCGGGCGTATTCGCGACTGTCCGGAGGAACGCCTTGGAAGTTCGTGGGACTGTTGGGCGTGCTTACGGGATTCCTAATCACGGGATATTATGCCGTTGTGTCAGGTTGGTGCTTGGATTATATCTATGCTTCCATTTGTGGATATTTGAAGGGGGATGCCGGCTATGTGGCCCGTTACTTTGAGCAGTTCTCTACGAATCCTTGGAAGCCTGTGTTTTGGACTGTTGCTATCCTGCTTCTCACTCATTTTGTTATTGTGCGTGGGGTTCGTGGCGGTATAGAGAAATTCTCGAAGCTCCTTATGCCTCTGCTGTTTGTCCTTCTGCTCGTTATGGTGGTAGCTGCATGTCTGCTGCCTGGTGCGGAAAAGGGTATCCGTTTTCTGTTTCATCCCGATTTCAGCCAGGTTGATCGGGGTGTATTCCTGGGAGCTTTGGGCCAGTCCTTCTATTCTTTGAGCATTGCCATGGGCTGTATATGTACGTTCGCCTCCTACTTCACCCGCCAAACCAATCTGTTGCATTCTGCTGTTCAGGTGTCGTTAATTGATACGATGGTCGCCATCCTTGCCGGCCTTATTATCTTTCCGGCCGCCTTTTCTGTGGGTATAAGTCCCGACAGTGGTCCCAAGTTGGTGTTCATCACTCTTCCTAATGTGTTCAATCAGGCTTTCAGCGGGATGCCTTTCGTCGGTTGGCTCATGGCCTTGATGTTTTATGCCCTCTTGTCGTTGGCAGCACTCACCTCGCTTATCTCCCTGCATGAGGTCAGCACGGCTTTCTTCTTTGAGGAGCTTCGTATCAAGCGTAGCAGTGGGGCTCTGATTGTGACCTTGTCGACTTGTTTCATCGGTGCTTTGTGCTCGTTGTCGTTAGGCAAGTGGAGTTTCCTTGAAGTGAGCGGTAAGTCTCTGTTTGACTTGTTCGACTTCGTCACCGGTCAGATATTCCTTCCTGTTGGCGGCTTCCTCACCTGTCTGTTCCTTGGATGGTATGTCCCCAAGCAGGTGGTGAAGGATGAGTTCACCAACTGGGGAACGCTGGGTTCTGGTTTCTTCAATATCTATATTCTTCTGGTGCGCTATGTGTGCCCTTTGGCCATCTTGGCCATCTTCCTCCATCAGTTCAATCTAATCTGACATGAAGCAGGAACGTGGACATTTTAGAAGCAAGATAGGCGTCATCCTCGCAACTGCAGGATCTGCCGTCGGCCTGGGTAATATCTGGAGGTTCCCCTATATGACAGGCCATGATGGAGGTGCGGCCTTCATCTTTCTGTATATTATATGTGTGCTGTTGTTAGGTGTGCCTGGTATGGTGGCCGAGTTCGTCGTTGGACGCCATACATCGGCCAATGCTGCGAAGGCCTACCGT